>JAIJEI010000136.1 GCA_022739095.1 Bifidobacterium sp. | reverse complement strand
GAGAACACCTGGCCGAAAGCCGGCTTGTCGATGAGGGACTGACGCTTCTCATCGGATGCGGGGTTGTCGTTCGGCAGTACGGTGAACGGTTCGGTGAGCTTGTCGAGCGCTGCCGGATCGTGGTGCGTGTTTTCAGTCATTACTAGCTACTTCTTCTTGACTTTGGCGGCCCGAAAGCCACCATATGGGGTGTGTGCTGTGCGCTTGTGGCGCGAGCTCTGTTGCATACTTTTGCACACCCATGTGTTACTCGTGTGGCAGAGTTCACATGGTGAAAAAAACGAAGAAGCCCGCACCGTTCTCAACGGCTGCGGGCTTCCACGTTTCAGTTATGTTCTGAATTGTTCGCTATCGAAGCGACCGACTCACTTGGCGTCGGCAGCCGGAGCAGCGGCGTCAGCCGGGGCGGCAGCAGCTTCCGGAGCGGCGGTGGACTCGGTGACATCCTCCGGCACCTCGACGGTGACGACGGACTCTTCCGAATCCTCGACGTCCAGCTCGACGCCCTCAGGCAGGACGACATCCTTGGCGAACACCTTGGTGCCGTCGGTCAGGCCTTCGACGCTGACCACGATCTTCTCGGGCAGGTTGGTGACGTCGGCGCGGACCTTGAGCTCCTGGATGTCGACGAACGCCACGGCAGCGCCCTTCGGGGTGCCTTCCACGAACACCGGCACCTCGACGTCGATCTTCTCGCCGGCCTTGACCTCCAGGAAGTCGATGTGCTCGATGATGCGCTTGACCGGGTTCTTCTGCACGTCCTTGACGACGGCCATCTTGGTGTTGCCGTCGAAGGCGATGGTGAACAGGGCGTTGGTGTGACGCAGGGCCAGGGTGGTCTCGCGCATCGGCAAGGTCACGAAGGCGGGCTCTTCGCCGCCGGCGTAGATGGTGGCCGGAATCTTGTTGGCAACGCGCAGACGACGAGCAACGCCCTTGCCGAACTCGGAACGGGCCTCGCCCTCAAGCTTAATGGTGGTAGCCATAATGGATACTCCTTGTATCTTCGTTTCGTACTGTCTCGCTCAGACGCCACGACGCGCCGAAAGACACCCTACAAGGAGTGAAATACGCCGAGTCGATAACGGAAGAAGCGGACTCATACGAGACTGTGTCTTCCCTCGCCAAAGCAACACGCTTTGGCTCGGTTCGCGTCGCACGGTAAACCGTGCTCCCTTCGCCTACAAACAGTCCACCGGACTGTTTGCTTAACGGCTCAGCCCGCCAAAGCAACAATTGTCAAGTATACGCCAACCCCGGACTTTGGGGATGATTCTCGAAAATAACGTACGATGGTGAGTACCGTATCGGGAGGTTGATATGACTCGTTCGGACGACGTCATCAATGAGGATGACCATGACGCCACCATCGCACACACTCGCGTTGTCAGCAGTATGGCTGCGGCACTTGCCGCGATAGCCGCCACAGGAGCCGGCGTCACAGCCGCGGCCGCCAACGTCATGTTCACGTTCGCGCTGGACACCAAGGCCAAACGTTCGATGTTCAACATGCCGCACGAGGAGACGCCGAAAGGCATCGAATTCGACATGTCCGAGCAGCTTGAGGCCGCCCGGTGGTTCGAGGAGGCCAAGCAATCGGTCACGCTGCGCAGCCATGATGGATTGAAACTCCACGGCTGGCTGTTGGACCCGGATTGTTCCGCCCCACAGCCGCACCTATACGCGATCTGCTGCCATGGCTATACCGGAGAGCCCGCGGAAATGGCCAAATGGGCGCATCGCTATGCGCAACTCGGTTTTACGGTCCTGCTACCCGCGCAACGTGCCCATGAGTTGAGCGAAGGGCGGTATGTGGGTATGGGATTGCTGGAAAGCGACGATCTGTTGGGCTGGGTTTCGCTGATCGCCGCAGCCGATCCGGATGCACGCATCCTGCTGCATGGCAATTCGATGGGCGCCGCCACGGTGATGATGGCGGCCGGCGATGCGCGACTCCCCCGCAACGTCGTCGCCGCGATTTCCGATTGTGGATACAGTTCCGTGGTCTCGCAGTTTACGGATAATGCCGAGGCGATGTTCTGTTTGCCGCACTCGTTGGCCGTGCTGCTGGTCAAAGTGGCCAGTCATGTGTCTAAACGCAAGGCTGGATACCGGTTTGAGGACGCCTCCTGTGTGAAGGCATTACGACACGCGACTATTCCGATGATGTTCATTCATGGCGGAGCGGACACTTTTGTCAATCCGAAGTATCTGGACATCAACTACAACGCCTGCGCCAGCATCGACCGCGAGAAGCTGCTGATCCCCGGCGCCGACCACACGATGAGCGCCAGTACCGATCCGGACCGCTATTGGCGTCGCGTTAACAGCTTTGTTAAGCGGGTGTTTGGACTGTAGTAGATATAGAGCTTGGCTCCCCTCTGTGAGGGGAGCCAAGAATGGTTACGCGAGTAATTCCTTGACGGCGGCGATGACGGCCTGCAGACTCTTCTTCGCGTCACCGAACAGCATCTGGGTGTTGTCCTCGAAGTAGAGCTCGTTCTGGATGCCGGCGTAGCCCATGCCGCGGCCACGCTTCATGACCACGACGTTCTGGGACTTGTCGACGTCGAGAATCGGCATGCCGGAGACCGGGGTGCCGGGGCGACGAGCGGCCGGGTTGGTCACGTCGTTGGCGCCGACGACCAGAGCCACGTTGGCCTGCGGGAACTGCGGGTTGATCTCATCGAGATCCACAAGTTCCTCGTAGGGCACGTTGGCCTCAGCCAGCAGCACGTTCATGTGGCCAGGCATACGACCGGCGACCGGGTGAATGGCGTA
This sequence comes from Bifidobacterium sp., assembly GCA_022739095.1. GTDB lineage: Bacteria > Actinomycetota > Actinomycetes > Actinomycetales > Bifidobacteriaceae > Bifidobacterium. Next base: position 2,986 of record JAIJEI010000136.1, on the reverse strand, counting down.
GGAGACTTCCACACCGTGGCCCTTGAGCAGTTCGCCGAGGTCGGCGAGCTCGCGCTGGGCCTGCGCCTGAGCCAGACCGAAGCCGGGCACGAAGATGACCTTCTGCGCGTAGACAAGCTGGACGGCCAGATCGTCCGGCGTGGTCTCCTTCATGGTGCCTTCCGGACCGTCGCCAGCAGCGGCGTCAGCACCACCGCCGAAACCACCGGCCAAGACGGAGAGCAGCGGGCGGTTCATGGCCTGAGCCATGAGGATGGACAGGGTCACACCGGCGGAACCGACGAGTGCGCCGGCCACAATCAGGGCCACGTTGCCAATCGCCAGACCGGACATGGCCACAGCCGTACCGGTGCAGGCGTTGAGCACGGAGATGACGACGGGCATGTCGGCACCGCCGATCGGAATAACGAAGACCAAGCCGTAGCACAGGGCGAACACGGTGGTCAGAATCGACCACAGCAGGCGCTGTTCGGGCTGGACGCACAGCATAACCAGCGAGGCGATGGACAGCACGGCGAACAGAATGTTCCACACGCCCTTGCCCGGCAGGTTCAGCTTCTTGACCCACTTGATGCCTTGCAGCTTGCCGGCTGCAATCAGCGAGCCAGTGAAGGTCACAGAACCGATAAGGATACCGAGACCGGCGGTGATGAGCACCACGATGTCCGGGGTGCCTTCCTTGGTCAGGATGTCGTTCAGGGCTACGAGTGCGGCGGCGCCACCACCCACGGTGTTGAACACGGAGACCAGCTGTGGCATGTCGGTCATCTTCACCTTCTTGGCGGAGACGACACCGGCAACGGCACCGATCAGGATGCCGACGACCAGCACCACCACGGCGACAATGTTCACGAAGCCCCTGGCGAAGAGCACGATGAACGCCATGAGCACGGCCACGACCATGCCGAATGCGGAGATCTGGTTACCCTTGCGGGCGGTCTTCGGCGAGTTCATGAAGTGCAGGCCGACCACGAACAGGACGGCGGAGAACAGGTAGACGAACCATGCGACGATGTCGATGGCGCCAACGGTTGCGGAGGTCATTACTTCGACTCTCCCTTCTTCTCGTTCTTGCTGGATTTGAACATCTCAAGCATGCGGTCGGTGACCACGTAGCCACCAACAACGTTCATGGTGCCCAGCACGGCGGCCAGGAAAATGAACGCGTAGGCCAGCGGGCTATTGGCTTCGGCTGCCACGATCACAACGCCGACGATGACGATGCCGTGGATGGAGTTCGCGCCGGACATAAGCGGCGTGTGCAGGGTGGCGGGCACCTTGCCGATGACCTCGATGCCGATGAGCAGCGCGAGGACGAACAGGGTAATGGAAACGACGAGAGTAGGCATGGTATTCCTTCTTCCTTACTTCTCGGACTTCTCGGTATCGGCAGCAGCTGCCGGGGCGGCGGCGCGGCCGGCAACAACCAGCGCGTCGTCGAGTTCTTCGGTGAGATCCTGACCGAGCTTGCCGTCACGCACGAAGTGCACGAGGACGTCGGCCACGTTGCGCGAAAGCAAATTGGACGCAGTGGTGGCGACGCCGGAGGCCAGATAAGGGGCACCGATCAGCTTGACGCCGCCCTCGGTGACCTGCTCGCCAACGGCGGAACCCTCGACGTTGCCGCCGAGGTCGGATGCAGCGCAGTCCACGATCACAGCACCACGCTTGAGACCCTTGACACCGGCTGCGGTGAGCAGCACCGGAGGCTTGCGGCCCGGGACCTTGGCGGTGGTGATGATGATGTCGAAGCCGGCGGCCTTCTCATCGACGGCAGCCTGCTGCTGAGCCTGCTCCTCGGCGGTCAACGCACGGGCGTAACCGCCCTCACCCTGGCCCTTGGAGAAGTCAAGTCCCAGATCAAGGAACTTCGCGCCGAGGGACTCGACCTCGCCCTGGGAGGCGGGACGCACGTCGTACGCGGTGACGACCGCGCCAAGACGCTTCAGCGTACCGATGGCCTGCAGACCGGCGATGCCGGCACCGAGCACCAGCGCCTTGGCCGGGCGAATCGTGCCGGCGGCGGTGGTCATCATCGGCAGGAAGGAGCCGTAAGCATCGGCGGCGGTGATAGCTGCCTTGTAGCCCATCACGGAGTTCTGGGAGGTCATCTCATCCATGGACTGGGCGCTGGAAAGCTTACGGGGCAGCTTTTCGATGGCGATGCCAACCAGGCCGGCCTTCTCGAGCGCGGCCACGTAATCGGCATCGGTGAAGGAGCCGAGCATGCCAATGACCCACTGGCCAGCCTTGAGCTTGGCCACGGTCTCGGCGGACGGCCGGTCCACGAAGCCGAGCGCGTCGGCTCCTGCGAGCACCTCGTCGCGGCTGGTCACCTTCGCACCGGCCTTTTCGTAATCCTCATCGGTGTATTCGGCGGCGATGCCGGCACCTGCTTCAATCAGTGAGGAGACACCGCTCCTCTTCAGCCGGGTGACGATATCCGGCGTCAGCGCGACGCGGGATTCCGTTTCGGACGTTTCGTTCAAAACGCCGAACACCACGGTGGCTTCTGGGTTTTGCGTCATGAGAGCCCTTTCTTGTTCTACTTCGAATGGACATGGTTATCCGCAGTGTAATTGTAGTCGAAAGGTGAAAACCGTGGCACTCCATTCCGCCAGTCGGAACGGAGATGATTTCGAAATTGCCGGGAAACACGGCTCGGCGGCGTGCGCGGCGGCATGGGATCCGCCCGTTACTCGACAGTTTCGCGGCCTGTGCATTGTTTTGCCGGGGCCGGTGATCAGGGCCACCGGAAACCTACGGTTGCGTAGGCTTTTCCTACGGTTGCGTAAGGTGACGAGTTCGGTTTGGACGATTACAATTTGAGCTTTGAGAAGCGTTCGCCTCATGGCTGGACGACACTGAAAAGTTTACAGGAGCAAGACTTGTCGGTTATCAATTCCTTCACGCAGCACACTATCAATCTCACCCGTAAGGCGCTCAGGTTGGGATCCGACTTCGTCCACCCGGTCCACGACGACAC
>JAIJEI010000006.1 GCA_022739095.1 Bifidobacterium sp. | reverse complement strand
GACCGAATCATCGGCCTTTCCACCACCGGCGTGGCCGGCCCCGGTCCGGACGGTGACAAGCCGGCCGGACTGGTGTATGTGGGCCTGCGCATCCCCGCAAGCCTCACCACGAACCATGCCGAAGTGCTCAAAGCCGTCGAACTCCATCTTGATGGCATGCGCGAAGAGGTTCGTCGCCTCGCCGTATTCCACGTTCTGCAAAACTTGAGTCTATTCACAGCAAGTTTTAAGGAATAAAACCGCGGGACCGTCGTGTTGTACATAGTGGAAACACTGAACCGACCTTGGAAGGGGCGATGGCGATGGAAACGATGACCCGAGTGAACGAACAGATGGATGTGGCCGCCAAGAAGCCGATGGCTGTGCAGCCGGGTGTCGCCCGTATGCGTGAGCTGACGCCGGCCCAGCGCCGTGCGGTGATGTTCGCCCAGCAGCAGGTGCTCAAGGCACAGGCCGCCAAGAAGGCCAAGGATCAGCGTCAGGCCGTTCGTGAACGTATGTGGGATGAGGATTCGCCGTCGTACAAGCCGACTGCCGCCGCCGAGCCCGTGGTGGCTGAGGAGGAGTCTCGCGAGGTTTCGCTGCGTGGTGCTATCGGTCATGTGCTGCGCGAGCTGCGCACGCGCGATCGCCGCACGTTGCGTGAGGTCTCCGAGAAGGCAGGCGTTTCGCTGGGCTACCTTTCCGAAGTCGAACGTGGGCAGAAGGAAGCCAGCTCCGAACTGCTGAGCTCCATCGCCGATGCGCTCGGAGTCTCCACTTCGCGCATGCTGCGCATGGTGGCTGATTATCTCGACTCGGTCGAGGGCTGATCGGTTGGCGGTGTGAAGCCGCGTCCCGTAATCTCTATGTCTAGCTGTGAACCCGTATCGCTTGTGGGTGATGCGGGTTTTTGCTGTCCTGCGGGTGGTGGCACACTGGCGTGTATGCGTGAACGGGAATTCTGGGAATTACTTGAAGAGGTGTTCGGTCGGACCTACGGTCGTTCGCTGTCGCGTGATCAACGGATGCCCAAACTGGCGAATATGACCGTGGTCGAGGCGCTGGACGCGGGGGAGGAGCCGCGCGTGGTCTGGAATGTGCTCTGCGACCAAATGGAGGTTCCGGACTCCAAGCGTTGGGGCCACGATCATAACGCGCCGCCCATGCCCGCCGTCTGACACTGAGGGATTACGGAGTCGCTGAATCGTGAAATCGGCGATTTCGGCGTGTTGCGCGCCAAATTCGAACAAATGTTCGTGTGTGTGGTTATAGTTATCCACAGTGACAAGAAGCCGCATACGTGTGCACAGGGTGCTTGCCATCCTCCCTAAACCTTACCGCAGTAAGGCTTAGGGAGGTCAGATGGCCAAGCTCGGGCAAGCTGGAACCACAATGGTTGGTTTGGATTGCCTCACATGGCATGTCCGTCATACGGTGGAGGCATCCGATTCGCGCACGACTTCGACAAGGAGAAGATCATGGCACTTGAGACCAAGCCAGCCAAGGACCCGGCAGACGAGAACAAGCACGAGCTCGATCCCAAGCGCAAGGCGGCGCTGGACACCGCGTTGGCGCAGGTCGAGAAGAGCTTTGGCAAAGGTTCCGCAATGCGACTGGGCGACCAGCCCGAGCAGAACGTCGAGGTGATTCCCACCGGTTCGTTGGCCCTCGATATGGCGCTCGGCATCGGCGGCCTGCCCAAGGGCCGCATCGTGGAGATCTACGGCCCCGAATCATCCGGTAAGACCACGCTCGCATTGCATGTGGTGGCCAATGCCCAGAAGAAGGGCGGCGTGGCGGCCTACATCGATGCCGAACACGCGCTCGACCCGGCCTACGCCCGCAAGCTCGGCGTGGACACCGACTCACTCATCGTCTCCCAGCCGGATAACGGCGAGCAGGCCCTCGAAATCGCCGACATGCTGATTCGCTCCGGTGCGCTTGACGTCATCGTCATCGACTCGGTCGCCGCCCTAGTGCCGAAGGCCGAAATCGAAGGCGAAATGGGAGACAGCCATGTTGGTTTGCAGGCCCGACTCATGAGTCAGGCGCTGCGCAAGATGACCGGCGCGTTGGCTCAGGCCGGCACCACCGCCATCTTCATCAACCAGCTGCGTGAGAAGATCGGCGTGTTCTTCGGCAACCCTGAAACCACCACCGGCGGCAAGGCTCTGAAGTTCTATGCCTCCGTGCGTCTTGACATTCGTCGCATCCAGACCTTGAAGAACGGCGACGAAGCGGTGGGCAACCGCACGCGCGTCAAGGTGGTCAAGAACAAGATGGCCCCGCCTTTCAAGTCCGCCGAATTCGACATGCTCTACGGCGAGGGCATTTCCCGCGAGGGCTCGGTGATCGACATGGCCCAGCAGGTTGGCGTGGTCAAGAAGTCCGGCTCCTGGTTCACCTATGAGGGGGACCAGCTCGGCCAGGGCCGTGAGAAGGTGCGTCAGTTCCTTAAGGACAACCCGGCCATTACCGAGGAGATCGAGAACAAGGTCAAGGCCGAGTTCGGTCTGATCGGTTCCGCCGATCAGTTCGCGGAAGATGGCGAAGCCGCAGCAGCGGCCGCCGTCAGCGAGGCCGCCGCGGCCGACGTGGCCAAGGACAGCAAGGCCGCAGCGGCGCCTGCTGCCAAAACGACCCGCGCCAAGGCCTGAACATGATTAGTGCCGAAGCATTCTTGCGGCGCAATCCTGTTGCGTCTCAAAACATGCCCATTGCCGAGCAGCGTGTTCAGTCGAAACCGTCGGGACGTTTTTCTCGACGGGGGAGAGGCGCTGCCGTTGTCGAAGAGCCCAATGATTTGGACGCTTGCCGCGAGGCTGTGTTGCGTTTGCTGGACGCGGCCCCGCGTGCATCCGGTGCGTTACGCGAACGATTGCTTGCCAAAGGGTACGGCGAGGCGATCGTGGACGAGGTCATCGAACGGCTGATTCGCGTGCAACTGATTGACGACCGCGCTTATGCCGAATCGGCCGTACGCTATTGTGCCGGTCGCATGATGGGGCGTCGTGGTGCGGTCCTGGAACTTGCACGCAAAGGCGTGGACCGCAAACTGGCTGAACAGGTGTGTGGCGAAGCCGAGCAAAACGGTATCTTTGAAGATGCCGCATGGGAATTAGGGCGCCAGATAGCTCGCAAAACCCAAGGCCTTGACCGTCAGGTTCGTCAGCGCCGACTCTGGTCCGCCGGCGGCCGCAAAGGACACAGCCCCGAAATCCTCCGTCGCGTCGCCGCCGAATTGTTGGTGTAGCCAAGAAAAAAATGAGACCTCTTATACCCCGGGTTCTGTCGTGCCGTGCGCGAACGCACGGCACGGATGGCCATCCATCTCGACCTGACGTTGCCGTCAGGCTCTAGCAGCCTACCCGATGACACGGGCGAGCAGCCCTTACCGCCATCTGCTTGGCCTTGCTCCCGATGAGGCTTGCCGTGCGACCTACTGTTACCAGAGGCCCGGTGGTCTCTTACACCGCCGTTTCACCCTTACCCGTCGAGGACGGGCGGTCTGTTCTCTGCTGCGCTGTCTCTCAGGTCACCCTGGGCGGACGTTATCCGCCATCGTGCTCTATGGAGCCCGGAAGTTCCTCAGCCGATCCCAATGAAGATCACGGCCGCGGCCATCAAGAGGTCTCAATCTTGCAATTATACATAGGGTGCGGAAAAGGCGGCATCCCGCCCTGCGGTGAGTCCATGACGTTGCTCAGTTATCCTGTTCTCTCCATAGTTGGGCATAGTTGGGCGATTCGTGAACGACGCGCCGAATATCGGATGGGGCGTGTCGGGCGTGTTGTGGCGTGTCGTATGGAGACGAATCAAATCTGTAAGAGCTTGGTATGTGAGAGAAAGAGCAAGAAAACGCTGCCTATCCATTGCAGTATTTACCATGACGAACAAACGAGCCAGCCTGATAAACCGGTATCAGATCTTCTTATAGGAGGCTGCTGCCAAAGCCCCAGTATATACATCGTTTCATTGCAGAGAAAAGCCCGGGAATAAACATATATTCTCTGGGCGAGTTTCCGGCTGTTCACTCATTGTTCGTCTACAATGAAACATACCCGGTCGGTGATGATGCCGTTCGGAACACATATAGCGGGTTACACCGCTTGAGTTAGAGGAGGTCAACATGGAAATCGTCGTTACCGGACGCCACACGCAGGTCAAGCAAAGGTTCCGTGATGTGGTTGAGACCAAGATGAATCGTGTGACCGCTATCGCCCCGGATGCTCAGCGCGCGCAGATCGTGCTGACCCATGAGGGCAACCCGCGTCAGGCCGATACCGCCAAGCGCGTGGAAATCACCGTTATCGCCGGACGTACCGTGGTGCGTGCGGAGGCTTCTAGCACCGATGAATTCAGCGCGCTGGACATGGCGCTGGATAAGTTGACGCTGCGTCTGCGTCGTACTCGTGACCGTCGCAAGGATCACCGTCGTGGTTACGCGAACCCGGTCCCGGTGGATCTGGGTGTTATTGCCCCGGAGCCCGAGCCGGAGGCGCCGGAGGAAGAGCCGAACAACAGCCCGCAGGCTGCGGTTGCCTCCGATCTTGGCCCTGGTGAATCCGTGGAGGTCCAGGTTGGGGATACGCCGATTGTCATCCGTCGCAAGCTGCACATCGCCGAGCCTATGAGCATCGACGAGGCGCTGTACGAGATGGAGCTGATTGGACACGATTTCTTCCTGTTCGTGAACAAGGAGACCGGACGCCCGTCCGTCGTCTACCACCGTCACGGTTGGAGCTACGGCGTGTTCGAAATCGACACTCCGGAGAACGTCAAGAAGGCCTGAGGGTAAGGCCTGCTGACACGATCAGCTGATACCGCATGGACCGCTTCCAATATGGAGGCGGTCCATTTTTTCGTAAAAAGGTTGAAAAATTCGACTGCTGACGGTGCGAGGCGCTATTCTGGTACGCGGACACCACCACTTATCAGTCAAGGGAGCACCCAGTGGTCGATATTGTTGACAAAGCCCTGCGAATGGGTGAAGGCCACCAGCTCAAGAAGCTGGAGAACGTGACCAAGGCCGTGAACGCCCTGGAGGACGAGATTTCCGCCCTCTCCGACGAGGACCTGAAGGCCCAAACCCCGAAGTTCAAGCAGGAAATCGAAAACGGCAAGAGCCTGGACGAGATCATGCCCGAGGCGTTCGCCACCGTGCGCGAGGTCTCCAAGCGCACCCTCGGCCAGCGTCACTTCGACGTGCAGCTCATGGGCGGCGCCGCCCTGCACTGGGGCAACATCGCCGAAATGAAGACCGGTGAAGGCAAGACCCTGGTCGCCACCCTGCCTACCTACCTGAACGCTCTCGAAGGCAAGGGCGTGCACGTGGTCACCGTCAACGACTACCTCGCCAGCTACCAGAGCGAGCTGATGGGCCGTATCTACCGCTTCCTCGGCATGAACGTCGGCTGCATCATCACCGAGCAGAAGCCGCCGGAGCGCCGCAAGCAGTACAACGCCGACATCACCTACGGCACCAACAACGAGTTCGGCTTCGACTACCTGCGTGACAACATGGCCTGGGAGAAGGCCGACCTCGTGCAGCGCGGCCACCACTACGCCATCGTCGATGAGGTCGACTCCATCCTCATCGATGAGGCCCGTACCCCGCTTATCATCTCCGGCCCGGCCGAAGGCGACGTGACCCGCTGGTACCGTCAGTTCGCCAAACTGGTGCTGAAGCTCACCCGCGACGAGGACTACGACGTCGACGAGAAGAAGAAGGTCGTCGGCATCCTGGATCCGGGCATCACCAAGGTCGAGGACTTCCTCGGCATCGACAACCTGTACGAGCCGGCCAACACCGCCCTGATCGGCTACCTCAACAACGCCATCAAGGCCAAGGAACTGTTTCTGCGTGACAAGGACTACGTCGTCACTCAGGGCGAGGTGCTCATTGTCGACGAACACACTGGCCGTATCCTGCCGGGTCGCCGCTACAACGAGGGCCTGCACCAGGCCATCGAAGCCAAGGAAGGCGTGGAGGTCAAGGCCGAGAACCAGACCTTCGCCACCATCACCCTGCAGAACTACTTCCGTATGTACGACAAGCTCGCGGGCATGACCGGTACAGCCGAAACCGAGGCCGCCGAGTTCATGAACACCTACAAGCTGGGCGTGTTGCCGATCAAGACCAACAAGCCGATGATCCGCAAGGACCAGGACGACCTCATCTACCGCACCAAGAAGGAGAAGCTGGCCGCCATTGTCAAGGACGTGGCCAAGCGTCACGCCAAGGGCCAGCCGGTGCTGCTCGGTACCGCCTCCGTGGAAAGCTCCGAAGTGGTCTCCGCCCTGCTTGACGTGGCGAAGATCCCTCATCAGGTCCTGAACGCCAAGCAGCACGAGAAGGAAGCCGCCGTGGTCGCCGTCGCCGGCCGCAAGGGCGCCGTCACCGTGGCCACCAACATGGCCGGCCGTGGTACCGACATCATGCTTGGCGGTAACGTCGAGTTCCTTGCCGACGCCAAGCTGAAGTCCGAGGGCTACTCTCCGGAAGATACTCCGGAGGAGTACGAGAAGCGTTGGCCGGGTACCCTCAACGAGATCAAGGCCCAGGTCAAGGACGAGCATGAAGAGGTCAAGGAGCTGGGCGGCCTGTACGTGCTCGGCACCGAGCGCCACGAGTCCCGTCGAATCGACAACCAGCTGCGCGGTCGTTCCGGCCGCCAGGGCGATCCGGGCGAGTCCCGCTTCTACCTGTCGCTGGAAGACGACCTGATGCGTCTGTTCAACACCCAGCTGGTGGCCCAGGTCATGGCCAGGGGCATGGAGGAAGGCCAGCCGATCGAGGCCAAGTCCGTCACCAAGGGCGTGCGCACCGCGCAGAAGGCCGTCGAATCCCGTAACTATGAGATTCGCAAGAACGTGTTGAAGTATGACGACGTGATGAACAAGCAGCGCACCGTCATCTACTCCGAGCGTCAGGCCGTGCTCAAGGGCGAAGACATCCACAAGGACATCCTGCGTTTCATTTCCGACACCGTCGAGTCCTACATCAAGGGTGCCAACAAGGGATCCGAGAAACCGAAGGACTGGGATTGGGAGGGCCTGTTCAAGGCGCTCAACACCGTGATCCCCACCAAGGTCGACGAAGACGAGGTCAGGAAGATCGTCGGCGGCCTCAAGGGTGCGAAGGCCGTCGAGGCCGTGCGCGACCTGATCGTCGAGGACGCCAGGCAGCAGTACGGCGAAATGGAGGAGACCATCGGCGAGACCGGCTTGCGCGATCTCGAACGCCGCGTGGTGCTCGCCGTGCTCGACCGCAAGTGGCGCGAGCACCTTTACGAGATGGATTACCTCAAGGACGGCATCGGCCTGCGTGGCATGGGCCAGCGCGACCCGCTGGTCGAATACCAGCGCGAAGGCTACCAGATGTACAACTCCATGATCGAGGCCATCAAGGAGGAGACCGTCCAGCTGCTGTTCCACATCGACATCAAGCAGGTTGCCACCACTGACGAGGCCGTTGACGAGGTCGAAGAGACCACCGAAAGCGCCGATTCCGTCGCCGTGGCCTCCGGCCCCGACGAGAACGGCGAATCCGTGGTCGAAGCCGTCGAGGGCGAAGTCGAGGAAGAGGACGAGGATACGGACGCCAAGCAGGCGATCACCGAATCCGCAGCCGCCTCCAAGGCCGGCGAGTCCACGCTGCCTGTTGCAGGCCCGGCTCCGATCAGCCACGCCGAAGGCAAGGTCCCGGTTTCCAAGCGCCCGAAGAGCGAAGAGCTCAAGACGCCGTGGGCCGACGGCCGCACTTTCCCCGGCACTGGCAAGAACGCCCCGTGCCCATGCGGTTCCGGCCGCAAGTACAAGATGTGCCACGGCCAGAACGAAGCGTGACGGTGACGATGAATCGGCATTGACAATCCGATGGTTCGACGACCGAACGGATATGCGCCGGGGCCGGCGCCCAATGATATGGGTGCCGGCCCCGGCGTTATTCATGATCGGTAGGATGGTCCTGCATTATCTGGCGGCGTCCGCCAACAGTATCCCGGCGATCGCATCGGCGAGTCTCGCGTGGCCTTCCGGATTCATGTGCAGTTTATCGAGATCGCTGGGTTCGGCGACCGTCGCGGCGTCGAGGAACAGCCACCCATTACGTTCGGCGGCCTTGCGGTACCAGCGAGACAGTTCGTGCGAGCGTTCAACGGCGCTCTGCGCGAAACTGGCATAGGGGACTCCGGGTTTGATGTGGATGGGGGAGACGAGAAGGATTCTCGGTGCCGGCCCGCAACCCGCATAGTCGTAATCGCGAATCGTGCGTGCGACCATTTCGGCGCCTGCCGCGACGATGCGCGATGATGCATTGAACATCTCTTTGAGGTCATTGGTACCCAGCATCACAATCGCGTAATCGAGCGGACAGTGCGATTGCAATACGATCGGAAGTGCCTCCAAACCGGAACGATGCGGTTCCAAAGGATTATCGAACACGGAGGTGCGACCGCTCATACCCTCTTCGATGACGTGCCACCCATCCCCCAACAGCGAGGCCAGACGCCCCGGCCATCGCACGTCGAGAGGGTGCCTGGTTCCGGGGTCCGCGGGATCGGTGCCGAAGGTGTTGGAGTCGCCGAAACATAATACGTTCTTCATAACTGAATCCTTCTTGAAGACGGGCAGCAACGCACACATCATACATCGATCATCTGCGGCGCCAAGCGTTCCCGACGTTTGCCGTAGCCCGCCCGGGTGCACACGGTGCGAGGTGCCGGCCGATGGATGTTCGTGATACGGACGGGAACACATGAGGGAGCGCCGAGCCGTTACAATTGGCGGCACAATGACAATGACACGGGCGCCCGGAAACGCCGAGGAGGGCATCATGGCCGATATTACATGGAAGTCGATTCTCACCAAGCTGGTCGGGGGAGACCATCTCACAGCCGGGGAATCGGAGTGGTTCGTGGACGACCTGATGCAGGGCAACGCGGATCCCGCCGCCGTCGGTGCCGCGCTCGCCATGCAGGAGCAGCTGGGTCTGACCGCCGAGGAGGTTCGCGGTGCCGCCAAAGCCATGGTTCGCCATGCCGTGCCGCTGCGCGTGTCCGGTGAGATCACCGACATCGTGGGCACCGGCGGAGACGGATTCGCCACCGTGAACCTGTCCACCATGGGTTCCGTGGCCGCTGCAGCCGCCGGCGTGACAATCGTCAAGCACGGCAATCGCGCGGCGTCTTCGAAGTGCGGTGCCGCCGACGTGCTCGAGGACCTCGGACTGCCGTTGGACCTGAAGCCCGAGGCGGTCGCGGAAGTCGGCGACGAGGTGGGCATTACCTTCGCATTCGCCCGCACCTTCCACCCGGCCATGCGTTTCGTGGGCTCGATCCGCTCCGCGTTGGGCATCCCGTGCGTGTTCAACGTTTTGGGGCCGCTGACCAATCCGGCCAATCCCGCACATGTGGCTGTCGGGTGCGCCGACCGGTCGATGAGTCCGATCATGGCCGCCGTGTATGCCAGCCGCGGCCAGTCAGGTCTGGTCTACACCTCGCATGAGGGCATGGATGAGCTCGCTCCCACCGGCCCGGTGAGCGTATGGGAGATTCGTGACGGCAGGGTCGACGAATCCGAGTTCGACCCCACCGTGGATCTGGGTTTGGAAGCCATCACCGTCGGGCAACTCAAAGGTGGGACGCCGGATACGAACGCCAACGCATTCAGGGAATTCCTGGCCGCCAAGGACGTTCCTTCCCGCACCACCGCGCTTCTGAACGCCGCCTCCGCGATCGTGGCCGACGGCCATCTGGTCGGTGCCGGCACTCTGGCGTCGCGCTTCGCCGACGCATACCGGTTGGCCGAGGAGGCCGTCGACTCGGGCAAAGCCGAGGCGCTGTTCAACAAGTGGATCGAAACCGCCCAGTCCAAGCGTTAGACCCGCGCGCCGTCGTCGTAGTATCCGCCCCGGTCCCCGGGGCGGTCCTTGCGGTTGAGGATTTTGGCCATCAATCCGCCCAGACCCAAAATGACGCCCAGCCCGAAGAGAATATTGAGCAACGCGCCCAAGAGAGGAATCGCGTTCAAGCCGGGAACGAATATCATCACCGCTTCGCCTACGAGACCGATGATGAGCAACGCCGTCAGCAGTACCGTAGATGCTTTGATCGTACCAAGATCAGGGTTCGGGGGAGTGAAGCCGCCATCATCATAGGCGTCCATCACATTATCGGTATCCAGCCAGCTGGAGCCGGTGAAATCACGGGGGCCTGACTGCTTGCTTTTTCTGCCGCCACGGCTCGGGCGAGCGTCATCGGTGAACGAGCCGATATCCAAATCATCTACGGAAAGCAGTGCTTCCTTCTCGCGTTTCTTGGCTTGCTTCTCGAACTTTTTGGCCTGCCTGGAGGAAGCCACGTCATGCAAGTCGGCCTGATGCTCGGCTTCGAACACGGCCCACGCCACATCCAAATCATTCGCGTCATGCGATTGCGGTGTGTCGGCACCATTCGTGGCTTGTTCGGCGGCACCGGGAGTCGACGACTTGGACGAAGTATCGGAATCCTGTCCGTTGCCCGGCGTGGGGGTTGGCCGCTCTCCGTCGGCATTGCTATTCTGGTTCTCAGTCATAACTGTCACTCTAATCAGGCGACCGGCCAATGGCTAGTTCGTCTGTGGGAGGAATGCCAAGTGCTCTACTGGTTCTTCGTCAAAGGTCTCGGCCCTATTGCTCGTCATCGTTTGAGCCCTGCTGTCAGCGGACTGAATAACGTGCCTCGAGAGGGTGGCGCGATTATCGCAGCCAACCATCTGGCGGTGATTGACGATGCTTTGATTCCGATTACCTGCCCGCGCATGGTTCACTTCATGGGCAAAGCCGAATACTTCGAGGGCAAGGGATTGAAGGGCAAGTTCAAGAAGTGGTGGTTCACGTCCGTGGGCGTGTTCCCGGTTGATCGTTCCGGTGGCAGCAAGTCGCTTGGCGCACTCGAGCACGCACGCGAGATTATCGAGGACGGACACCTGTTCGGTATCCACATTGAAGGCACGCGCAGCCCAGACGGTCGGCTGTACAAGGGACACACCGGTGCCGCACGACTTGCGCTCGAGACCGGTTGCCCGATTGTGCCGGCCGCCATCATCGGCTCGGACAAGCTGCAGCCGATTGGCACGTCGATTCCCAAGAAGGGCAAGACCAAGGTGCTGTATGGCAAGCCGATTGAGGTTGCCAAGAAGCCGACCGATGAGATTACACATGATGATTTGCGCTCGCTGACCGATCGTGTTTCCGCCGCAATCCAGAAAATGAGCGGTCAGGAATTCGTGAATGAATACGCCCAGAAGGTCAAGGCCGAGCTCAAGGCCCAGCAGGCTGCTGAAGAAGCCGAAAAGTAATTAACAAATGAGGCTACCTCTGACGAGGGAGCCTCATTCATATCTCACACGATGGTGAGGGTGATGATGGTGGGGTTGCCGTTGGCGTCGCGCAGGCGAATCTTGCCGCCGTTGGATAGATCCGTATCGCCGCTTTTCACGGTGCGTACCGTGCCGAACAGGCCACCGAGCACCTTGTCGGTTTTCACCTCGAACCCGAGACCCTCAAGCGTCTTGGTCACGGCGCTTCCCTGTTTGCCGACAAGGCCGGACGGTATCGTCGCCATCTCCGGACCCTTGGAAATCACCACGTCCACGCTATCGCCCCACTTCAGCTGGGCTCCGGCCTCCTGAGACGCGGAAATGACTTGGCCGGCCTCGACCTTGTCATCGTACCGTTCGGTGACATTGGCCGTGAGCTTCAACTCGCCGAGCGCGGCTTGCATCTCATCCTGGGTCTTACCGACGATGTCGGGCATGGTCACCGGCATCGGTCCCTTGCTCAAGGTAATCGTCACCTCATCGTTGTGCTTGGCCGTGGTACCGGGATCGGGGGAGATCGTCATTGCCGCGCCCTGCGGCGTGTCCATCGAATACTCATCCTTCGACTCGTCGTGCTTGACATTATCGAAGCCGGCCTTCTTGAGCGCGTTCAACGGGTCCTTGCCATTGGCTGAATTCGTGTCGAGAATATTCTTCGGGATCGTGGCCATCTGCACGCCCTTGGACACCACCACCGTAAGCTCCTGATTGGCTCGCTTGCTTATGTGGCTGTTCACAACGGCCTTGGTCTTGTTCACGGAAGAAGAGATGATCTTGCCTTCCGCCACGTCGTCGCTGTATTCCTTGTGCGTCTTGTAGGGGATGCCGAGAGCCTTCAACGTGCTTTCATACGTGGCCCAATCCGCGCCGGCCAGCGAGCATTCGGTGCCTGCATTCGCATCGCAGGTCACGTCATCCGGCTTGGGCACACTCCAATAGCTGCCCGGTCCGGCAAACCACCACCAGCCGGCGGTTCCGCCGATTGCGGCCAGTACCAGCACAATCACCAGTACGATGATGAGCGGTTTTTTGCTGCGCTGCTTCTTTGGCCCGACGCCATTGGAAGCGACGTCCGGCTCATCGGAAA
This sequence comes from Bifidobacterium sp., assembly GCA_022739095.1. Taxonomy (GTDB): domain Bacteria; phylum Actinomycetota; class Actinomycetes; order Actinomycetales; family Bifidobacteriaceae; genus Bifidobacterium. The sequence goes on along the minus strand of JAIJEI010000006.1, from coordinate 14,763 downwards.
GGGCAAGCGTTCGGGTGAAGGCATCGCCGGCCTGAGGCAGCACTTGTGTCTCGCTGCCGGACTGTGCCATGATTTGCGTCTTATGGGGAGCCGAAGCATCGGCTAGCGTCGACGAATCAAGTGCCGTGGTGGGGGCGACCGGAGGCGCCGGAGGATTGACGTCTGCGGCGCCACCGGTATCGGCGGTATTGCTTGCGACATCATCGGCCAAAAACGCCGGTACGGACGGCTCGAACGTTGCTGCACCGGCAGGTACGTCGGTCAGCGGGGCCTGCTCGGCGATATTGCCTACCAGCGCTGCAGCGGTGGCATCAGTATGATCACCTCCGATGGGCTCGGCATGCAAACGGTATTGCCACGCCTCCAGCGGCAATTTGGCGGCCAACTGGCTTAGTTCCTCAGCTGCTGCCGCGCCATCGGCGGGGCGGGCATCCACCTGACGCGCGGTCAGATGGGCGATGAACGCCGCCACGGACGGATCAATGCCTTGGCAGACCGTGGCCACGGACGGCACGTCCTCATGAACATGCTTGAAGACAAGCGTCACCGGATTATCCGAATCGAACGGCACTTTGCCGGTCAGCATCTCCCATGCCATGATGCCCACGGAATACAGGTCGCCTTGCGCGGTGGCCTGATTGTTCTCGATCATTTCGGGAGCCAGATAAGCGGCGGTGCCCAATAGCATGCCGGTGGAGCTCAATGTGGCTTGGCTGGCGGCCTTGGCCAGACCGAAATCAGTGATCTGCACATGGCCGCGATCATTGATCAAAATGTTCTCGGGCTTGATGTCACGGTGGACCACGCCGGCGCGATGCGCGGAAGCCAGACCATCCAGCGTCTCCGCGACCACGCGCAGTGTCTCACGCACGGAGAATGTGCCTTGGGCGTTCATCTCATGCCGCAGATTGACGCCATGCACATATTCCATGACCAGAAAATCAAGTCCATTGAACTCGCCGGTGTCATACACCTGAACGATGTGCGGGTTGGCGATGGACGCGGCCGAATTGGCTTCGCGGCGAAACCGTTCGACGAACTGCTCCCGATGCGGGCCTTTGGCGAGTTGTGTGTGCATGACCTTAATCGCCACGGTGCGCCCCAGACGCTCATCGATGGCCTCATACACGGTGGCCATACCACCCTCGGCGATATTGCGCACGATGCGGTAGCGTCCCTCAATCATCTGCGCGGGCTCGTTCTCACTCATGTTGTATCGTACGGTTCCTTTAATCACGACTAAACATGTTCAGTGTACATGGCCCCGGTTACGCGGCCGGGCATCAGCGCATAGTTTTCACGGGTTTTCACCGGTGTTCATGGTCTCATGGCCCGGCGGCTCGCATTGTGGACTATCGCAAGGATTCGGGGATGAATCGCGCACAAGCCTCGGTCAGGCGGCGTTGCGCTTCGGAATTCAGCTCAAGACCGGCAATCGCCTTACGGGACTCATCCCATAGGGCCGCGATGCGCGCTCGGGATCGATCAAGAGCACCGGTCGAGGCGAACAGTCCAATAGTATGGGCTACTTGGTCGTCGCTGCGGCAATCCGCTTCGAAGATGGCAATCAGATCGGCCTTATCCGCCGTATCTGCCGCAGACAGAGCATCAGCCAACAGCACTGTGCGTTTGCCTTCTCGGATGTCTCCGCCAACTGGCTTTCCGGTATTGCGGCTTGATCCGACGACATCCAACAGGTCATCCGCCAGTTGGAACGCCAGCCCGAGCGGCCGGCCGACGGCCAACGCGCAATGCCTGGCCCGATCCGGGCTCTCTCCTGCGGCCAGCAGTGCAAGCAGCAGCGGAGCGATGGTGGTGTAACTGGCTGTCTTCCAACGGAAGACGTTCAATGAGGCGTTCGACAGAGCTTCGGGATCAGACAACGGGGTCATCTCGACGGCCAAGTCCAGTACCTGGCCGATTTCCACCTCGCGCTGCATGGTAAGAAACGCCTCGTTCAGGGCATCGGTGTTGGGAAGACGGCTGGCGGACCGGCGCGTGATTTCAATGCAGGCGGTGGCCAGAATATCGCCGAGCATCAGGCCCAAGCCACGACCTATGGCACCGCTGTGCACGGCCTGTTCCAGGGCGCGATGCGCGGAAGGCTTGCCCCGGCGCAGATCGGACTCGTCGATGATGTCGTCATGCACCAGTGCGGCCGTCTGGAACACTTCAATGGCGCAGGCCAGGTCGATCATGGCGTCACGCCGATCAGGAGTCACGTCGCCGGCAAGAATATCGAAGGCGTCCAATGCGAGCAGCGCACGCAGTCGTTTGCCTCCTTGGCTGGAGGAGGCGGCTTGGTCCACAACCTGTTCCATCACCGGTTTCAGGGCGTCGGCAACCTCGTCGGTGGCGGGGGCGGCAGTCAGTTCCCGCACCAGCTGAATGATGCGTGGCTCGATGATTTCGCGGTTGTTAGCAGTTGTGCACATGCCTAATAACTTATCCACAGGGTTTGAAGAACACAAGAACGTTGGAAATCAAGGGTTTTGAAGCTAGAACCACAATGGTCGTTTTTTCCTGCGTCATACGGCGTTTTCAGCCATAGTGGGCACATCCACTCGGTGCGTGAGCTACCTGGCTCAGCGCGCACCACAACACCAATAGATTGCACACCATTAGTCAAGGAGGACATGATGAACAACAACACGCCACAAAAGCCGCGTAAGAACCGACACGCCAAACGGCACGCCGCCGAGCAGACGGAGCCCTTTGCCTTTGACGAGTTGGAGACGAGATCACAGGAATTTCGCAATGATCGCCGACTTCGAGGCGCGCAACAGGCCAATACCGACTGGGTGGCCGAACCATTGGACGAATGGCTGTCTTGTCTTGATGCCGGGAACACCGACCTAGGCCGAGAGACGATGGCCGCGTTCGCGGTGGGCATGCGCGAGACTCTATCGATTCGTGATGCTCTGATTCTCTCGTTGGTTATTGATGAAAGCCGTTGCCCCAAGTCATGGCTCATGGAATTCGCGGCGCGACCGCATCTGGCACGTACGAGAACACGGATGGGCGAGCTGCTGACCTGCGCATTCGAGGATGAAGGTATGATGCCGGATAAGGAGCGTTGCCATGCCGGCATCGGCATGTTGCTCGATATCGCGGAAGCCTCACCGGTGCCGTACTGCATACAGCCATTGGCCGTAATCGCCTACACCTTATGGTGGCTGGGCGATCCACGAGCAATGGTGTTCGCCTTGCGATGCCTGCTGCTCGATGAGGATTGTTCGCTGGCGGCGATGATATTCTCAGCCGCCGATCGAGGCGTGGCACCGGCATGGTGTTCGGGCTGAGTGAACAGAAACGGCGGATCTCCGAGGTTTTACGCGCGATGCGCGGAATGAAAGCGTGTGGTGATCGGCAACACGTCGGGCAACGATGTGGGAATAATCGTCCGTGGAGGGTGGTTTACTCACATAGTTGACGATTTGCCCTTGCCAGAAGTGTGCCCATGTGGTATATGCACTTCACGGCGAGAGATCAGAAGGAGCAGTTTTGGCCACGAAGGAAACGACGGCAACCAAGCAGACAGCCGAGTCCAGCGAGGAGACCGAGACCAAGAAGAAGGCCAGCTCTACGACCACCGCACGCAAGACTTCCGCCAAGAAGTCCAAGTCCGCAGAGCCCTCGAAAAAGACCACGCGCAAGTCCACCGCGAAGAAGGCCAAGGACGATGAGCTCGTCAAAGACGAGGACACTCAGGTCGATGACGAGCTTGATGACGATGCCGAGGTCAACGACGACGATTTGGACGTTGACGACCTCGACGAGGATCTTGACGACGTTGACGAAGACGATGCCGACGACGACGATGTGGAAGACGACGAGGACGAGGAAGAAGCCAAGTCCAAGGCACCCGAGCAGCCCAAGGAAAAGGGTGCCTACGTGGTCTCCGACACGGATGATGAGGAAGAAAACATCATCCCCTCGGGCAATCCGAAGCGTCGTGTGATTGCGGCCGGCGCAACCGCCGACCCGGTCAAGGACTACCTGAAGCAGATCGGCCGCGTGAGCCTGCTGAACGCCGAGCAGGAAGTCGACCTGTCCGAGCGCATCGAGGCCGGCCTGTACGCCCAGCACCTGCTCGACACCGAAAGCGAAGGCATGGAGTTCAAGCGCAAGCGTGAACTCAAGTGGGCCGCCGCCGACGGCAAGAAGGCTAAGGACCATCTGCTGGAAGCCAACCTACGACTTGTGGTCTCGCTCGCCAAGCGCTACACGGGTCGCGGCATGCTCTTCCTTGATTTGATTCAGGAAGGCAACCTTGGTCTGATTCGTGCCGTCGAGAAGTTCGACTGGAAGAAGGGCTTCAAGTTCTCCACCTACGCCACGTGGTGGATTCGTCAGGCCATCACCCGTGCCATGGCCGATCAGGCCCGCACCATTCGCGTGCCTGTGCACATGGTTGAAGTGATTAACAAGTTGTCCCGTGTACAGCGCCAGATGCTGCAGGATCTGGGGCGTGAACCCACGCCGGACGAGCTGGCCCGCGAGCTGGACATGCCGGTTGAGAAGGTGCAGGAAGTGCAGAAGTACGGCCGCGAGCCGATCTCCCTGCACACCCCGCTTGGCGAGGATGGCGATTCCGAGTTCGGTGACCTCATTGAGGATACCGACGCCATCGCTCCGTCCGACGCCGTGGCCTTCTCCCTGCTGCAGGAACAGTTCAAGCAGGTGCTGGAAACCCTGTCTCCGCGTGAGGCCGGCGTCATCAAGATGCGCTATGGCCTGGAAGACGGCCAGCCGAAGACGCTGGACGACATCGGCCGTGTGTATGGCGTGACCCGTGAACGCATCCGTCAGATCGAGTCCAAGACCATGTCCAAGCTGCGCCACCCGTCCCGTTCGCAGACCCTGCGTGACTTCCTGGATCAATGACGGTCGGTCCGCTTAGTAGGCCGACCGTGCGAGGAGTTTGACAGCCCAGTGGGCTGTCAGACGACGGAGCCATCCGTTGAAGGCTCCCCTGAAGAGGGGAGCCAAATTATTAGAAAATAGGACTGTATGCCCAAAGAAGAATACGGCGCCAAGGACCTAGCTGTTCTTGAGGGCTTGGATGCGGTACGCAAGCGTCCGGGCATGTACATCGGCACCACCGACTCGCAGGGGCTTATGCACTGCCTGTGGGAGATCATCGATAACTCCGTGGATGAGGCCTTGGCCGGCTTCTGCAACGATATCGTAGTCACCTTGCACACCGACGGTTCCGTGGAAGTCGCGGACAATGGCCGAGGCATCCCGGTGGATAAGGAGCCGAAAACCGGCCTGTCCGGCGTGGAGGTCGTACTGACCAAACTGCACGCCGGTGCCAAGTTCGGCAATTCGTCTTATAACGCTGTCGGTGGCCTGCACGGCGTGGGCTCCTCCGTGGTCAATGCCCTGAGCTCCCGACTGGACGTCGAAGTGGATCGTGACGGCAAGACGCACCACATGACCTTCCACCAAGGTCATCCTGGCGTATACACGGATGCCGACCCGGCCAATCCGTCTCCCGATTCCCCGTTCAAGCGCACTCGCAAGAACCGACCCACCGAGCTGGAAATCATCGGCAAGGTATCTCCCAAAACCACCGGTACCCGTATTCGCTACTGGTATGATCCGGAGATCTTCAACAAAACCGCTGAGTTCTCATACGAACAGCTCATCGACCGCGTGCGTCAGACCAGCTTCTTGGTACCCGGCCTCAAAATCACCATTATCGACGAGAACGTACCGGAAACGGCGGCGACTGACACCATCGCAGCCGCTGATACCGCCACAGTCGAACCTGCGCAAGAGCAGGCACCGGCTTTGGACGTCTCGTCCAACGATGCCGAACTCTTCGACGACTCCACCGAAGCCCAAGTCGACAGTACCGAGAGCCTGACCGAGGAGGATTTCTCACTGACGGCCGGCGACCAGGTCGTCGACGGCGCGTTCGGCGAACAGCCGGCTCATCCACGCGTCGTGGAATTCCTGCACACCGGCGGTGTCAAGGACTTCGTCGACTTCCTGTCCAAAGGCGAGCCGATTTCCGACATTTGGCGTATCCAAGGCGAGGGCACCTATAAGGAGGAGACCCAGGCCGTGGGCGAGGGCGGTGAACTGCACGCCCAGGAAATCGAACGCACCTGCGGCGTGGACATCGCCCTGCGATGGGTCAACGGCTACGACACCACAATCATGAGCTTCGTGAACATCGTGGAGACGCCCGGCGGCGGTACTCATGTGGACGGCTTCATGAACGCCATCACCAAGCAGATTCGCAAGGCGGTGGAAGACAACGCCCGCAAGCTCAAGGTGAACATGAAGGACTCCGCCATGAAGGTGGAGCGCGACGATATCCAAGCCGGGCTCGTGGCCGTGGTCACCGCACGCGTGGCCGAACCCCAGTTCCAAGGCCAGACCAAGGATGTACTCGGCACCGCGCAGGTCAAGCCGATCGTCACCCGGCTCACCGACAAGCAATTCGGTGAGATGATCACCGGCTCCAAGCGCGGGTACAAGGAACAATCCGGCCGCGTGCTGGAGAAAATCGTCGGTGAAATGCACGCACGCATCCAGTCGCGCAAGGCCAAGGAGGTCACGCGCCGCAAGAACGCGCTCGAATCCGCTTCGATGCCGGCCAAACTCTCCGACTGCCAGCCGGGCAATGACGATGTGGCCGAACTGTTCATCGTGGAGGGTGATTCCGCACTCGGTACCGCCAAGGCCGCCCGCAACGCTGGTTTCCAGGCACTGCTGCCGATTCGAGGCAAGATCCTGAACGTGCAGAAGGCGTCGATCACGCAGATGCTCTCCAACAAGGAATGCGCGGCCATCATCCAGGTAGTGGGCGCCGGCTCCGGCCAGAGCTTTGACATCGAACAGTCGCGCTACCACAAGATCATCATGATGACCGATGCCGATGTGGACGGCGCGCACATTCGCATCCTACTGCTGACGCTGTTCTACCGGTACATGCGGCCGCTTATCGAACACGGCTATGTGTATGCCGCCGTGCCGCCGCTGCACCGCATCGCGTTGACCGGTTCGCACAAGGGCGAATACATCTACACGTATTCCGATGACGAGCTGGCCGGCAAACTGGCCGATCTCGACAAGAAGCACATCGGATACAACGACGACATCCAGCGATACAAGGGTCTGGGCGAGATGGACGCCGACCAGCTGGCGGACACCACCATGGACCCGCGCACGCGTATGCTGCGCCGCATCCGTATGGAGGACGCCGCTCAGGCATCCGAGATTTTCAGCCTGCTGATGGGCGACGACGTGCCGCCGCGCAAGCAGTTCATCGTCGACAACGCCGACGATTTCGATCGCTCCAAGATCGATACGTGACCGTCCTATCTCAAGCTCCCTCTGATGAGGGGGGCTGTCAGCGAAGCTGACTGGGGGAGAGGCTTTGGGTGGTAGCGGCTACTCGTATTTCTCTCAGTCCGTCTTTGGCGGACAGCTATTTTGTCAGAGGGTGCCGCGGTATATCATATCGAAAAACGATATGATGGTTTGCCTTCGACCGTCTGATCATCAACGTTTCACCGTTGTCCGTAAGCATGTCCGGCTGGCTGGTGTGGGCCCTGTTCTGCCTGATTGTTCTGGCCGTGGGCATTGCACTGTTCATCAAGCGGGCCCATTGCTCCCCGATGTGGTGGATCGTCGGCTGCGCCACGTTTTCCTGCTGTGCATGGTTCTTCATTTACGTACGGTGCGTCCGCCGCCATACCATGGTCGCCGGCACTCGGTATCACCCCGAATTTTTGGTATGCGGCCATCACCGGTTATATTGCGCTGCCGTCGTTGCTGATTGTGTTTCTGCAACTGTCATCAGCCACATTCGACCTGCGCCGGCCAGCCGGACTCATCGTCGAATGGACGCTCGGATGGACCGGGCACCGCCACCGATTATCTCAAGGACAACTACGACATTATCGGTTTTGACCCGCGCGGCGTAGCCGATTCCACGCCGGTGTACTGCGGGCAAGACTCCAAACTGTGATGTTTGCGTGTTACTGAAGCGCTATTCGATAGACTGATGCCATCGTTATCACAACCGGTGCCGTACTGTGAATGGGAGATGGAACGTGGCCAGTCTGTTGCTTGCCGTCATCTATGTGGCGTTTATCAGTCTGGGGTTGCCGGATTCGCTACTCGGGTCCGCATGGCCCACCATGAGCCAGAATCTGAACGTGCCGGTGGCGTGGGCCGGCGGCATCTCCGCGGTGATTTCCATGTTCACGATTGTTTCGGCGCTGCTTTCGGACCGAATGACATTGAAATTCGGGGCAGGCAAGGTCACCGCCGTTTCGGTGGCGTTGACTGCGGCGGCCTTGGCCGGCTTCTCCATCGCCCCGAATTACTGGGTGCTGTTGGCCATCGCCATACCGTACGGCCTTGGCGCGGGCGGCGTGGATGCGGCGCTCAATAACTACGTAGCCGTTCACTACGAAAGCCGGCATATGAGCTGGCTGCACTGCATGTGGGGCGTCGGCGCATCGGTCGGCCCCTACATCATGGGCTATGCGCTCTCTCAGGGCCAAGGCTGGCCGTGGGTCTATCGGTACATCGCGATTCTGCAGGTGATGCTGACCGTCATTCTGGTGCTGAGCCTGCCGCTGTGGAAGAAGCGTGGCGCAACTGCGGCCGGCGAATCGACCGATGGTGCCGCATCATCTGATGGCAATGCCGCGGGATCTGGTAATGCTGAAGTGGCATCTGTTGCTGAACGCAAACCGCTCGGCGTGGCCGGTGTGCTCGCCATTCGCGGTGCCAAGGAAATCCTTGTGATGTTCTTCTGCTACTGCGCCATCGAATCCACGGCGGGCCTGTGGGCCTCCAGCTATATGGTGATGCACAGTGGCGTCGACAAGATCACCGCCGCCAGCTGGGCCAGTCTATTCTACGTAGGCATCACTGTGGGTCGTGCGCTTTCCGGCTTCCTGACCATGCGATTCAAGGACCCGGTCATGATTCGCCTCGGCCAAGTGCTGGTGCTCGCCGGCATACTCACCATGTTCGTGCCATTGCCTCACCACCTTGGCGTGGTCGTTGGGCTGGTGGTCATCGGCTTCGGGTGCGCGCCGATTTATCCGTGCGTCATCCACTCGACGCCGGCCTACTTCGGCGAAGACAAATCGCAGGCCATCGTCGGCGTGCAGATGGCCTGCGCCTATGTGGGCTCACTGCTCATGCCGCCACTGTTCGGCATCATCGCGCAATATGTGACAATCAGTCTCTACCCGTGGTATTTGCTGGTGCTCTTGGTGCTGATGGTGGCCATGCACGAGCGTCTTCGTAAGTTGCGCGGCTGATCATGCGCGCATTTGGGCCCGCCGCCTACTATGCTTGGAGCCCATGGTGATAAGTGAAGAAGAACATAAACAGATGCCCGAGCCCGTACGGGAACGATTGGAAGCGCTGAAGGATGCGCCGGGCTCGGTAATCGTGGTCGGCTCGATGAACGCCGATTACATCGTAACCACTAAACGACTGCCCAAGCCAGGCGAAACCGTCAATGGTGGTGCCATGAAAGTGTTGCCGGGTGGCAAAGGCGCGAATCAGGCGGCTGCCGCTGCTCGCCTCGGTGTCAATGTCCAGTTGCTGGGCGCGGTGGGCGAGGACTCCAACGCGGACTTCCTATTAGGCAAGCTGGATGAGGTCGGCGTCGACACCGCCGATATCCTGCACGTTGAAGGCCCCAGCGGCACCACGGTAATCACCGTGAGCGCTGAGGGCGAGAACACCATCGTCTATTCGCCGGGTTCCAATGCCAAGGCAAGTGCCGGCTATGTGCAATCACATCGCACGACCATCGCCGAATGCGCGGTATTGGGACTGTGTCTGGAGAGCCCGATTTCCACCGTTATCGCCGCCGCACAGACCGCGCATGACGCTGGCGTGACCGTGCTGCTCAACGACTCGCCATTTATGGACGAGCTGCCTCACGAACTGGTGGAAGCCACGGATATTCTGCTGGTCAACCAGCATGAAGTGGCTCAACTGCTGGGTCTGCCGGACGGCGATGTGGAATCACTTGACTGGTATGAGGTCGCCGAACGATTCACCGATTACGGATTCGACCGGGCGATAGTGACGCTTGGCGCGTCGGGGTCGGTGGTGATCGAGAACGGACGTTGGCATCGCGTATCCGCCGCGCAAGTCAATGCGGTGGACACCACCGGTTGCGGCGACTCGTTCATGGGAACCGTGTTGGCTGGCTTGGCCGCTGGCCATACGCTGCTGCAATCCGCGCAAATCGGTTCCTATGTCTCCGCCTATGCGGCCACCAAGCTTGGTGCCCAAAGCGCCTACGGCACCGCCGAAGAAGTCATCGCCTACTTCAGCTGACCTATAATCGTACATATGTACGAAAGCCTGAGCCTGTTTTCCGAACCCACCAAGGTGTGGTTCGAGCGTGCCTTCGGTCAGCCGACCGAGGCACAGGCTCAGGCATGGCCGGCAATCCATTCCGGTCGCAATGTCTTGGTCATCGCCCCTACCGGCTCCGGCAAAACATTGGCTGCGTTTCTCTCGGCCATTGACCGGCTGATGACCGTGCCACGCACGCGGCGTGCCGGCGTGCGTGTGCTGTATATCTCGCCGTTAAAGGCGCTCGCGGTCGATGTGGCCAAGAACCTAGAACAGCCTTTGGAGGGCATTGCCGCACAATGCGAGGCGCAAGGGCTGCCCGTGCCGGAGATCGCGGTCGCCACTCGTTCAGGCGACACCACCGCACAGGAGCGGCGGCGCATAGCCTCCCATCCGCCGGATATCCTCGTTACCACGCCAGAATCGCTGTATCTGCTGCTCACTTCGAAGGCAGGGCGGATTCTCGGTACTGTCGATACGGTGATCGTAGATGAGATTCATGCAGTGGCAGGCACCAAGCGCGGCGCACATTTGGCGGTAAGCCTTGAACGGCTGGAGAACCTTGTCGCGGAATCGCGTAAGCGAGATGCAATCGATGCAGATGCTGATGAGGGCGGTGATGCCGCCATCGATGCTGGCCTCAGTGACCTTCATATGCAGCGCATTGGTCTATCCGCTACGGTGAATCCGCCGGAAGAGGCAGCGCGATTCCTGGGCGGCGGACAACTGGTTACCATCGTGAATCCCGGTGGGCGGCCTGCAATGGATCTGCGCATGATTGAGCCGTTGGAAAACATGCGTGATTTGCAGTCCGTGAATGCCAAGCAGCGTGTCGGTGGCGTGGATGTTGAACGGTCCGCTCCGCATATCAGCGGTGTCACGCCGGCCATGCAGCGGCTTGCCGAACGCAGGGGTATTGTGCCGGTGGACGATAGAGACATTTCTTCCAATTCTGGGGACGATTCTGATGCGAGTGATGCGTTCGATTCCTCCGCGTTGGTTGGAGCGGCGGGCGACCGTACTTCCGGTTCCATTTGGCCCGTGGTGGAACGCAGTATTTTGGATGAGATTCTCGCGCACCGCACCACATTGGTGTTCGTCAATTCACGTGGTGTGGCCGAAAAGCTCACCGCGCGCCTCAATGATCTCTATGCGCAGACCCGGCATGGCACCAATCCCGACACTGTGCGGGATCTGGGCTCTCCGGAAGGCCGCGAAGGGTTCTCCACACATTACGATGCTGTGGTCGGCTCCACCACCATGCTTGTCGGCTCACATGAGGGCGATGATGTCATCGCCATGGCTCATCATGGGTCGGTTTCCAAAGATCGCCGCAAAATGATTGAGGAACGGCTTAAGCGTGGTGAATTGCGCTGCGTGGTGGCCACCTCCAGTTTGGAGCTCGGCATTGATATGGGTTCGGTCGACTTGGTGATTCAAGTCGATACGCCATTGTCGGTCTCCTCCGGATTGCAGCGTGTAGGCCGTGCCGATCATCAGGTTGGTGGCGTCTCTCATGCATTGTTCTACCCGCTCACCCGTCAGCAAATCGTCACTGGGGCCGCAAGTCTGGAAGCCATGATTGCCGGCGATATAGAACCATTGGCCGTGCCGCGCAATCCGCTCGATATTCTTGCCCAGCAGACCGTGGCCGCTGCCGCGATGCACGATTTGAACGTTGATGACTGGTATGCCACGGTGCGCCGTGCTGCACCGTTCGCCGAACTGCCACGTGACATGTTCGATGCCGTAATCGGCATGATGTCCGGCGAATACAATAGCGAGGAATTCTCTGCCTTCCGGCCACGACTGGTATGGAATCGGGATAACGGCCTGATTTCCGCCCGTCCCGGTTCGCAGAAAGTGGCCGTAACCTCTGGCGGCACGATTCCCGATCGAGGGCTGTACACTGTGGTCCTGCCTGAGGCGGACGCCGGCAAAGGCCAGCGCCGCGTCGGCGAGTTGGATGAGGAGATGGTCTACGAATCGCGCGTGGGCGATGTCATTACGCTCGGCACCTCCACCTGGCAGATTCAGGAAATCACCCGTGACTGTGTGGTTGTGACTCCGGCCCCGGGCCGCACCGCCCGTCTGCCGTTCTGGCACGGTGAAGGCGCTGGCCGTGACTACGGTTTCAGCCGCGCCATAGCCCGCTTCACCCGAGAAATCGCCGCCGGGTTAGACGTGAAGCGGACTGAGGGGAGGCCTGCTGCGGAGAGATCAGTTTCCCCAACCTTCATCCCAACAATCCTCACTCGCCTCCACCGAGACGGCCTGGACCCCAATGCCATCACCAACCTGGCCCGCCTACTCTCCGAGCAACAAGCCATCACCGGCACAGTCCCCAGCGACCAAACCCTCATCGTGGAACGTACCCGTGATGAAGACGGCGGCTGGCGCATCGTGCTGTTAAGTCCCTTCGGCCGCCGCGTTCACGAACCGTGGTCCATGGCCATCAGCCGCAGACTGCGCCAACGCTACGGTTTCGACGGGCAGGTATATGCCGCCGATGACGGTATCGTCATTCAGCTACCGGACGGTGACGGACATATTCCCGCTCAAGACCTGTTTCTTTTCGACCCAGAAGACCTCAAAGCAGATGTAGAGCGTCAAGTGGGCGAGTCCGTGCTATTTGCCACACGATTCCGCGAATGCGCTGCCCGCTCGCTGTTTATGCCGCGTTCCGATCCGGGGCGCCGTGTGCCTCTATGGCAGCAGCGACTGCGCGCCGCACAGCTCCTGCAATCCGCGCGTATGGTCAAAAACTTTCCGCTGCTGCTGGAAACCGCGCGCGAATGTTTGCAAGACGTGTACGATATGCCCGCCCTGAACGAGGTGATGACCGGATTGCAAGCCGGCACCATTACCGTGAAGGACGTGGAGACCGAATCGCCATCGCCTTTCGCCGAGAACATTCTCTTTGGCTTCGTCGGCGTGGTGATGTACCAGTATGACCAACCTCAGGCCGAGCGCAGCGCGCAACTGCTATCTCTCGATCCGCACGTGCTCGAGCGCTTGCTCGGCACCACCGACATGGCACAAGTGCTCAACCCGGACGTGATTCGCGAAGTCGAACAGGAACTGGGGGAGCGCACTTTCTGGAATGAGCTTGCCGACGATGATGTGACTGGTCGCGTGACCCGTTACGCCAAAACCCATGGTCCTTTCACCGCCGATCAGCTCATAGCCGACCTACACCTCGATGCTACGGATGCCGTGCACACTCTGGATGTGCTGGCCGACAAGGGCGAGTTGCTACAAGGCCACTTTGTAGATGATGACGAGCAAGGCCAACAGTGGCTTCATAAGGACGTATTCCGCCGTATTCGGTCTCGCTCATTGGCCAAGGCGCGTAAAGCAGTCAAGCCGGTAGAACCAGAGGCGTTCCAGATGTTTCTTATCGACCGGCAAGGTATCGGGCCGGTCGGCGGCGAACGATATGAAGGCGCTGACGGACTCATGCGCGTTATCGAGCAGCTGGAGGGCATAGCACTGCCCACGGCTCTCTGGGAGTCGGCAGTATTTCCCGCACGAGTACGAGACTACCAACCTGCATTGCTGGATGAGTTGCTGACCAGCGGTGATGTGGTCTGGGTTGGCTCAAAAACCGGGGGAACCAGTGCGATGGACCCCGGTGAGGTTGCTTTCTATCCGGCGGATTCAATATTGCTCAGCGGTGTGGAACATGGTACGACATCGAACGCCTCAGACGTCACCATGCCGAAAGCGATTCTGACCGCACTGGACTCAGGGGGAGCGTTCCATGCTCGTCAACTGATGGATGCCGCCAAACGTGTGTGGAATGAGACCGCGGAGCCGGACATCAATCCAAACACCGGCGAAATCATTCCGCAAGAGTGGAGCGAACAGCAGTTCAAGGATGCCTTGTGGAGCTTGGTCTGGCAAGGTAAGGTCACCAATTCCAGCTTCGCGCCGGTGCGTGCATTAACCGCAGGCGCAGCAAGCCCGCGTAAATCCACCACATCACGTCGTCGTGGACGTGTCGCTCCGATTCGCCGAGCCACTGCGGATATGACGTTAGGAGGTTTGTGGTCTGCCGTAATCGAGCAAGCTGAAGCCGAAGACATTGACCAGACCGAGCAGGCGCTGGCACTGGTCGAGACGTTGCTGGACAGGTATGGCGTCATCGCGCAGCCGGTGATTGACAAGGAAAATATTCCGGGTGGCTACTCAGCGTTGTATCCGATATTGAAGCGCATGGAGGAGCATGGTCGACTGATACGAGGCCTGTTCGTCCGTGGTTTCGGTGCGGCCCAATTTGCCGAGCGCGACACCGTGGATGCGTTGCGTCATCCGTCAGAGCATCGCGGCCAGTCCGTGGTGGCATTGAGTGTGCTCGACCCCGCAAATCTCAGTGGCTCCGCCATCGCGTGGCCGGACGCG
>JAIJEI010000135.1 GCA_022739095.1 Bifidobacterium sp. | reverse complement strand
AAGTAGTACAAACACGCTCTTGAGTTCTCAAACCACCACCACACCAGCCCGAAGGGAAACCAACCAGAGGAAGGAACCCGCCGCGCTGAGCGGCAACAGTTGAATAACCTACACGCATGTTTGGATTCGCGCAAATCGAGGCGCGCAAAAGCCTCAGGAATCGTTGCAATCACACGGTTCCTTTGGCGTGTCGCAAACAGCCTACTTGCGCTGTTCTGATACCAGAATAATCCGTTTTGCATTGCCGCTGCGTAACAAATTCATGTGTTCACCGGCGTGTCGCAAGAATTCGATTGCGTGACCATCCAGGTTCACCTTCTCGCAACCGGTCATCGCATATGCAAAAGGGACTTCCCGTAACGGGAAGTCCCTTTCAGTAGCTATTGAAGCTCGCTAGCCTCAGGCCAAGGTGTTCGGGTCAACCGGAACGCCCGGGTTCATCGTGGAGGTGATGGTCGCCTTGGTCAGGTAACGGCCCTTCACGGTGGACGGCTTCAGACGCTTGACTTCGTCGGCCACAGCCTTGAAGTTCTCGTCCAGAGCGGACTCATCGAAGCTCATCTTGCCGATGAGGAAGCTCAGGTTGCCGTTCTTGTCGACACGGAACTCGATCTTGCCGCCCTTGATGTCCTTGACAGCCTTGGTGACATCCATGGTCACGGTGCCGGTCTTGGGGTTCGGCATCAGGCCACGCGGACCGAGCACACGGCCCAGACGGCCGACCTTGCCCATCATGTCCGGGGTGGCGACCACGGCGTCGAAGTCGAGGAAGCCGCCCTGAACCTTTGCGATCAGGTCGTCATCACCGACGATGTCGGCACCGGCCTCGGTGGCCTCGGTGGCCTTCGGGCCACGGGCGAACACGAGGACCTTGGCGGTCTTACCAGTGCCGTGAGGCAGGTTGACGGTACCACGCACGAGCTGGTCGGCCTTACGCGGGTCAACGCTCAGACGGAACACAGCCTCGACGGTCTGGTCGAAGTTGTAGGCAGGCATGCTCTTGAGCAGGGCAATGGCCTCGTCGGCGGTGTAGAGGTTGTTGCGATCGACGCGCTCAGCGGCTTCGCGGTACTTCTTGGAACGCTTTACCATCTGTCCTTCTCCTTATCAGTCCGTAACCGTGATGCCCATCGAGCGAGCGGTGCCCTCGATGATCTTCATGCCGGCCTCGATATCGCGAGCAGACAGATCTTCCATCTTGGTCTCGGCGATTTCGCGAACCTGCGCCTTGGTAACAGAGCCAACCTTGTGGGTCAGCGGGTTCTCGGTACCCTTCTCAATGCCAGCAGCCTTCTTCAGCAGAGCTGCAGCCGGCGGGGTCTTGAGAACGAAGGTGAAGGAACGATCTTCGTAAACGGTGATCTCGACAGGGATGACCTGACCCATCTTGTCCTGCGTCTGGGCATTGTATGCCTTGCAGAAATCCATGATGTTCACGCCATGCGAACCCAGAGCCGGGCCCAGCGGCGGGGCCGGGTTGGCCTTGCCAGCCTGGATCTGGAGCTTGATCAGCGCCGAGACTTTCTTCTTGGGAGCCATATTATGGTTCTTCTTTCTATAACGCGGTTCGAATGGTCGCCGTCCTCAGGTTCGGCTGTCTGCCATCATGCTCGGTCTTGACTCATTATTTATCCGTGCATAATGTAGACAATCGGCCTGTGGTCGGTCTCCTCCCGCAACTTATATTGCTGTGCTGTGCTAGCGAGTCTCCTCTCCAGGCACAAGCTTTCTTATTATGCAAATCCACCCGGACAACGACAAAAGAGCCCGACAACGATGGTCGGGCTCTGTAAAAGTTTCAAATGCTGACGTGCAATGATGCGTGCGACTTCAAGGCGCACCGAGGGAGCGCTACAAAGGTAGCGCAACCGAGGAGCAACGTGGAAGGCGCTCCATCATTGTGCGTCAGTCGAGCTTCTGAACCTGGTGGAAGCCAAGCTCCACCGGCGTATCGCGGCCGAAGATGGACACGAGCACGGTGAGCTTCTGAGTGGTGGGCTCCACGTCGGAAACAACGGCGGCCATGGTGGCGAAAGGTCCATCGGTGACGGTGACCTGATCGCCAACGGCGTAGGAGACTTCGACCTTGCGCTTCTTGGCGGCGGCAGGCTTGTCGCCGGCGGCTTTGAGTGCCTCGGAAGCGATCATCGGAGCCATCATCGCCACGACTTCCTTGCGGGAGAGCGGGGCCGGATCCTTGGTCGGGCCGACGAAACCGGTCACGCCTTCGGTTTCACGAACGATACGGCGGGCGTTCTCATCCGGCCACATACGAATCAGCACGTAGCCAGGAACACGCACGCGGGTGATGACCTTCTTGCCCTTTTCGGTGTGCTTCTCGACTTCTTCCATCGGCACCTCGACCTGGAAGATCTGGTCTTCCATACCGAAGGAGGCGACGCGGGACTCGATGTTGGTCTTCACACGCTTCTCATAGCCGGAGTAAGTGTGCAGCACGTACCACTTGCCATCAAGGGAACGCAGGGACTTGGAGAACTCGTCAACGGCCTGCTGACCGGCATCGGTCTCCTCGGCCTGCTCGGATTCGTTGACTTCTTCCTCGTCCTCATCCAGAGAAACGGTCTCGGTCTGAGTGGAAGCAACGGGAGCGGATTCAGTCGCCGCCGGAGCGTCGGACTCAACATCTGTATTGTCGACGGATGCGTCAGATTCTGCGGAAAGGTCAGCAACCGGTTCAGCCGGGGCAGCTGCCTCATCGGCAACAGCTTCGGAAGCCTCGACAACAGGCTCCTCAGCTGGGACGGCGTCGAGGTTCTCGAGATTCAGTTCATCACTCATGCGTTGTTATTCACCTTAGGTTGTGCGGATCAGCCGAACACCCACAGCGTGGCCTTGCCCAGACCGAAGTCCATGCCAGTCACGAGGGCCATCAGCAGCAGCACGAAGATGAACACAGCCAGAGACCAGAAGAACAGTTCCTTGGCAGTAGGGGTTACGACCTTGCGAAGCTCGTCGATGATCTGCTTGATAAACAGACCGATACGCATGAAGACATTCGGCTTGACTACCTTTTCGCTGTTGTTCGTCTTAGCCATTCTGTACCTCGCGTCAGCTGCTTGATTATTGAAAAAACTTGGCAGGGAAGGCGGGACTCGAACCCACAACCTACGGTTTTGGAGACCGTTGCGCTACCAATTGCGCCACTTCCCTAGGTGAAAATCCACCTCGGCGTGCATTCCGTAGAGAACGCTTCGCCACGGCGAAACCGCCAAGTCGTTATAGTAACGGCTCCGGTGGATTATCGCAAATCGCGTGTCGCGCACGTGGCATGTGCACGGGCACGCGACTCTTCTCAGTTAGCCCATTCCTTGAATCGACGCATGCCTTCGGCTAGGTCTTCGTCGGCCAATGCGTAGGAGAAACGCAGGTAACCGGGAGCACCGAAGGCCTCGCCGGGGACGGCGGCCACGTGGGCCTCATCCAACAGTGCGGAGGCGAAATCGGCGGATGTATCGGACACGGTGCCCTTGGGACCCAGCGGCTTGTCGAGCAGAGCGGTGATGTCCGCAAACGCATAGAACGCGCCGGTCGGGGTCGGGCAGTTGACACCCTCGATATCGTTCAGAGCGGGCACAATCGCGCGGCGACGTGCATCGAACGCCTTGCGCATCTCATGCACCTCATCCAGCGGGCCAGCCACAGCAGCCAAAGCAGCGCGCTGGGAAATGTTGGCCACATTGGAGGTCACGTGGCCCTGCAGCTTGGTGGCGGCCTTAGCCACGGCAAGCGGCGCGACCATCCAACCCACGCGCCAGCCAGGCATCGCATAGGTCTTAGCCACGCCATTGAGCACCAGCAGCTGCCCACGGCATTCGGGCACGGCGGCACCGATGTAGGTGGTGCGCGCGTCGTCGTAGTTCAGGTGCTCGTAGATCTCGTCGGAGATAACCCAGATGTGGTGCTCGACGGCCCAACGACCGATCGCTTCCACGGTTTCCGGCTTCCAGACGGCTCCGGTCGGGTTGTTCGGGGAGTTGACGATGATCGCCTTCGTACGCTCGGTACGGGCCGCTTCCAGCGCCTCAAGCGAGGGCTCGAAGTTCACGTCGGCACCGGCGAATACTTCGACAGGCACGCCACCCGCCAATTTGACGGCTTCAGGGTAGCTGGTCCAGTACGGGGCCGGAATGATGACCTCATCACCATCGTTGAGCAGGATTTGGAAGGATTCGTATACAGCCTGCTTGCCACCGTTGGTCACCACAACCTGGTCGGCGGACACCTCGTAGCCGGAATCGCGCAGTACCTTGGCGGCGATAGCTTCACGCAGCTCGGGCAGGCCCGGCGTCGGCGTGTACTTGTAGTTCTTCGGGTCAAGGCAGGCATCTGCCGCAGCTTTGACCACGTTTGCGGGGGTCGGGAAATTCGGTTCACCTGCGCCGAAGCCGATAACGTCAAGTCCGGCGGCCTTCATGGCCTTGGCCTTGGAATCGACGGCGAGCGTAGCGCTCGGTGCCACAGTGTTGATACGGTCGGAAAGAGTCTGCCATTGCGCCATAGTCATGGTTTCCATGCTAAACCTACAGCACGAAAAATCGCCAGAGCCGCACTATGGTGATGGGATCTGTCGTGTGACAGATCCCATCAGTCACACGAGTACAAGATTGTCGCGATGAACCAGTGGGTGGGCGTACTGGGGGCCGAGGAAACGTTTGAGTTGGGTGGTGTTACGCCCGAGCATCTGCGGAATTTCTTCGGAATCGAAGCCGGCGAGGCCTCGGGCCAGATGTTCGCCGCTTTCGGCATCGATCCAGACCGGATCGCCGGCGGAAAAATCGCCATGCACTTCGAGCGCGCCGGCCGCCAGCAGCGAGGCACGCCCGCCGCGAATCGCCTGGCCGGCACCCGCATCGACCACAATCGTGCCGCGCGGGTCGGCGGCGAAGCCGATCCACAGACGGCGTGAGGAGCCGCGGGCCTTAACCGGCGCGAACACGGTGCCCACCGGATCGCCCATCATCGCAGGGCCCGCGTTCGAGGCGCAGGTGAGTACCGTGGGGATGCCTGAGACAGCCGCCACGCGCGCGGCCTCGAGTTTGGTGACCATGCCGCCGGTGCCGACCTTGGAGCCGGAGCCGGAGACTTGGATATCGCCCAGCGCATCAATCACGTTGGGCACATATTCCACACGGCGAGAGCCGAGCTGCGAGGGCGGCGCAGTGTACAGCGCGTCCACGTCGGTTAGTAGCACCAAGGCTTCGGCGCGCACCAGATTGGCCACCAACGCGGAGAGTCGATCG
The DNA here is from genome assembly GCA_022739095.1 of Bifidobacterium sp. Classification (GTDB taxonomy): domain Bacteria; phylum Actinomycetota; class Actinomycetes; order Actinomycetales; family Bifidobacteriaceae; genus Bifidobacterium. The sequence goes on along the minus strand of JAIJEI010000135.1, from coordinate 636 downwards.
TTGTCGCCGAAGCGAATCTCGTTCGAGGCCAACGAATCGTTTTCGTTGATGATCGGCACCACACCGAGGTCGAGCAATCGGTCCAGCGTGCGCTCCACATTGCGGTACTGGGTGGCGCGAATCGTGTCTTCAGCGGTAATCAGAATCTGGCCTACGCGAATACCGAAACGGCCAAAAGCAGTCTCGTAGCGGGCCATGAGCAAACCTTGGCCGACCGCTGCGGTGGCCTGCTGAGTAGCCACGTCGGCCGGGCGTTCGTCAAAGCCCAGCGGGCCGAAGCCGGCGGCGATAGCACCGGACGAGACCAGCACCACGCGCCCGCCCATCAATCGAACCTGGGCCAAGGCCGCGGCCAACGCGTCGAGCTTGCCCGGATCGAGGTGACCGCTCGGCTGGGTCAGCGAGCTGGAGCCGACTTTCACGACGATGGTTCCAGCGGATGCGATGGCCCGCCGCACCTCGGCCTGACTCGGAGTGCTCATTTATTCCTCGGTTTCACCATCTTCGCTGGACTCGCCGTGGCCGAACAGGCTGGTTTCATCATGGCGATCGTCGTCAACGGTCGGGTCGGCCCAGTGGCCGGCCTTGCGTTCGGCCATCATCGCGTCGCGCACGGCGGCACGGGCGTCCATCATC
>JAIJEI010000134.1 GCA_022739095.1 Bifidobacterium sp. | reverse complement strand
TATCTCACCGCCCATCCTCGGGCGCGATGACCGATGTCTGGCGAGGTGATGAGACGGGTTGTCCGCGATATGTCGAAGCAACGTGTTTGCGGCGATATTGGCGAACGGATAAGAGTACGCTGGTCAGGTGAGATCAGGATTCGACGGAGGCTCAGGCATGGCAGATCGGCGTGGCGACCACGGGCAAGACGGCGCATTCCGTCAAGGCACGCTGCCTATGGCGGGAACGTATGTCGTTGCACCCCCAGCGAACCCGGATGTTGATAAGGTAGACAGTATGCCTACCGATTTACTTGGACGTGAATACGAAACCTTCCCCGCACCCGGACCGCTGCAACAGCATGGTCCGGCGCGTGTCATTGCCATGTGCAACCAGAAGGGTGGCGTAGGCAAGACCACCAGCTCCATCAATATTGCCGGTGCGTTGGCCCAGTATGGACGCCGTGTGCTGATTGTCGACTTTGATCCGCAGGGTGCCGCCACTGTTGGACTGGGCATCAACGCGAATACCGTGGAGAACACGATTTACACCGCGTTGTTCGATATTTCCGTGGACCCGCATGATGTGGTGCAACACACCGCATTCGAGAACATCGATGTGATTCCGGCGAACATCGATTTGTCCGCCGCCGAGGTCCAGCTGGTCACCGAAGTGGGCCGAGAGCAGATCCTGAACAGCGTGCTGCGCAAGCTCAAGTCGGAATACGATCTCATCATCGTCGACTGCCAGCCATCGCTCGGCCTGCTCACCGTGAACGCGCTTGCCGCAGCTGATGGCGTGATCATTCCAGTGGCCGCCGAATTCTTCGCCTTGCGCGGTGTGGCCCTGCTGATGCAGTCCATCGAAAAAGTACGGTCCCGCATCAATCCCGCATTGGAAGTGGATGGCGTGCTCATCACCATGTATACCAAGACACTGCACTGCGAAGAGGTCTGCCAGCGCATTTACGAGGCGTTCAGCGAAAAGGTGTTCCACACGTTCATCTCCCGCTCCATCAAACTGCCTGATTCCACGGTTGCCGCCGCGCCCGTGGTGGTTTATGCCCCTGAGCACAAGACATCAAAGGAATACCGTGAGGTGGCACGTGAGCTCATTGCTCGCGGCATCGTGGCGTAACGATTGTTTCGATAAAACGATGAATGAGACTTCCCTTTCTCGGCTCCCCTCTCTGAGAGAAGCTGGCTCGCGTAGCGAGGCTGGGGGGAGCTCTGCGGAAGCCGAAATCAGCACGGAGGAATCCGCCACCTCCGGCTTCCAGGTCAACCTCGAAGTCTATTCTGGTCCGTTCGATGCCTTGCTCGGCATGATCGCCAACAACAAACTCGAGCTGACCGAAGTTTCCCTCTCCTCAATCACCGAGGAATTCCTGACATACGTGCGCGGGCTCGACTTCACAAAAAACATGGATGAGGCCAGCGCCTTTCTCGATATCGCCTCTATTCTGGTCGAGGCCAAAAGCGTGGCGATTCTGCCCGGCGGCGAAGACAACCAGCACGACGAGCAAAGTCTCGAAGCGCTGCGCGAACGTGATCTGCTGTTCGCCCGACTCCTCCAATACCGCGCCTACAAGCAGGCCGCAGGTGACTTCCGGGCGCGTATCGCCGCCAATTCCGGCCGATTCCCGCACCCGGCGGCCATGGACGAGGGCATTGCCGCCATGTTGCCTGAGCTGGTATGGACGCTGACCCCGCTCGAACTCGCCCAACTGGCCGCCCAGGTCATCGCCAACGCGCCCGCCTCCGAAGTGTCGATTCACCAGCTGCACGTGCCGCTGGTCGATCTGCGGGCCCAATCGCTGGTGGTGCGCGACCGGCTGATCGCAGCACTGGAATCCAAGGGCGACCAGTCGATGTCGTTCAGCGAATTGACCCGGGACTGCACTTCTCGTATTGAGGTGGTAGCTCGGTTCATGGCCGTGCTCGTGTTCTTCAAACAAGGTGTGCTGCAGTATCAGCAAGATGGTCCGTTTGCCGAACTGCACCTGAGGTGGGTACCCGGCGTAGACGAAACGATGAGCGACGTGAACATTTCCGAAGGCGATTTTGCGTAAGGACGGCGACTGGTGACTGAACGGATTGACGCAACGAATGCAACCGAACACATGGCGGATACGGAATCGACGGCTGGATCCGCAAAGGCCGAGGTGAGGGGAGTGGAGGAGACGCGCCCCGAATACGTGGATTTCACGGTAGACGATTTTCCCGGCGGGCTGCCCGCATGTCTGGAAGCGATTCTGATGGTCGCCGACCAGCCGCGGACCGCCACCGAGCTGGCCCGCATTTTGGCATTGGACCGCAACACGGTCGAAGAGGCATTGCAGGTCCTGCACGATGATTATGAGGGCGATGAGTCCCGTGGCATCCGCCCGCGCGGCTTCGAACTGCGCCGCACCGCTCGCGGCTGGCAGTTCGCCAGTCGCGCCGCGTTCGAGCCGGTCGTCTCATCATTCGTCACCGACGGCCAGACTGCGAGACTCAGTCAGGCCGCACTGGAGGCGCTTGCCATCGTGGCCTATCGCCAGCCCGTCACCCGAGCCCAAGTGGCCGCGATCCGCGGTGTCAACTCCGATGGCGTGATTCGTTCGCTCACGGTACGCGGCCTTATCAAGGAAGACGGCGTGGACCCCGAATCCCGCGCAGCCCTTTTGGTCACCTCCGAATTCTTCCTCGACCAAATGGGCCTGAAGAGTCTCGACGAACTACCCTCCCTAGCGCCGTTCCTGCCGTCCGTCGCCGAAATGACACAGTCGGAATCGGAAGATACGGACGTGATTTCGTAGCGATTGGGGCCCGCTGCCTGACCAATATTTGTGCGCTGAACCATCCAATATGTGATTTATGGTCATTGTGACTATAAGTAGTGCTATGCTCTCAATGCAAGGAGAACAACCCGGTATGGAAAGAGGCATGGCATGGGATTCGGCAATGTGTCCGAGCGCCGCAGCGCACCGCCACAGGTCGGCGTGTCGGTGGTGATTCTGGCACTTGGCCCGGAAGGCGATACCGGCAACAGTGCCGCCGATTCCGGCAACGCCGCGAACTTGGCCCATTCCCGTCTCTGGTTGCCCTTGGTCAAGCGCGTCCGTCAGCCGTTCCTGGGCTGCTGGGCATTGCCCGGCGGCGATCTGCGCTCCGACCGGTCGCTGGAACAGTCCGCCTACGCGGCCCTCGAATCGACCACAGCCCTGCACCCGCGCTACCTCGAACAGCTGTATACCTTTGGAGGCCCGACCCGGTCCCATGGCGGACTGCCCATGGTATCCGTCGTGTACTGGGCGCTCGTCGGCCAGACCGAGGCCGCGGGCTTCGAGGACGGTGACAACGTACGATGGTTCCCCGAAGACGAACTGCCCGAGCTGGCGTTCGACCATCGCCAGATCATCGACTACGCACTGCTTCGCCTGCGGTCCAAAATCGAATACTCCGACGTGGCCACCCGACTGCTCGGCCCCACGTTCACCCTGCGCCAACTGCACGGCGTCTATGAGGCGATTGGTGGCGAAACCCTCGACTTGGCGAACTTCCGCCGCAAAATGCTTGCCTCGGGCGACCTTGAAGACACCGGGGAGAAGGTGCGCGAGGGCCGCCAACGACCTGCCACCGTCTACCGCTACATTCCCAAACGACCTGTCGAGAACGGCACGCCCCACGAATCCGATGGCGACGACATCGTGGAACTGTCCAGACAAGGCGAGCGTGAAGACGCTCTCGACGCGCTGACCCCATCCGCGCGCATCTGATTTTTCCCGCCGACCCGCTTCGGGCCGGCATCACAGACGTATATAGGAAAGGAACCACTATGACCGCACATTTCACTGCGCCGTCCGTTGACGAGATTATCGCCAAGCTGGGTGCGCAAAGCACCTGCGATGCAGGACTGACCCAGGACCCATGGCACTTCGACACCACCACACCCAGCTACGGTCCCGGTGCCTCGATGCTTGACCGTCTGCCCGCCAACGCGCCGCGCCAGCAGGTGCTGCCGGACGAATACCGCAAGGCCTCCGACGAGGAACTGCAGCAGCGCATCTCCGACGCCAAGCAGCGTCTCGGCTCCAAACTGTTGATTCTGGGCCACTTCTACCAGCGTGACGAGATCATCAAGCACGCCGATTTCGTGGGTGACTCCTTCCAGCTGGCCAAGAACGCCACCGAACGCCCGGACGCCGACCACATCGTGTTCTGCGGCGTACACTTCATGGCCGAAACCGCCGACATCCTCTCCACGCCCGAACAGAGCGTGACCCTGCCCAACCTGTCCGCCGGCTGCTCGATGGCCGATATGGCCAACATCGACCAGGTCCAGGAATGCTGGGACCAGCTCGGCGAGATCTGCGGCGCCCAGCCGGACGCCGATGGCTTGCAGCAGATCATTCCGGTCACCTACATGAACTCATCCGCCGCACTGAAGGCGTTCTGCGGACGCAACGGCGGCATCGTATGCACCTCGTCCAATGCGCATGCCGTGCTGGAATGGGCGTTCGCCCGCGGCAAGCGCGTGCTGTTCTTCCCGGACCAGCACCTGGGTCGCAACACCGCCCGCGCGATGGGCATTCCGCTGAGCGAGATGCCGCTGTGGGACCCGTTCAAGGCACAGGGCGGTGCCGACCCGGCCGATTACGCCCGCGCCAAGATGATTCTGTGGAAGGGCTTCTGCTCCGTGCACCAGCGTTTCACCGTCGAACAGGTCGAACGTGCCCGCAAGGCATACCCGGGCGTCAAGGTGATTGTGCACCCCGAGTGCTCGATGCAGGTGGTTGACTCCGCCGACGGTACTGGCTCCACCGCGTACATCGTCAAGGAGATCGCCAACGCACCCGCCAGATCCGCCATTGCCGTGGGCACCGAAATCAACCTGGTGAACCGTCTGGCCGCGCAGTACCCGGACAAGACCGTGTTCTGCCTGGACCCCGTGGTCTGCCCCTGCTCCACGATGTACCGCATCCACCCGGCTTACCTGGCTTGGGCTTTGGAGAACCTCGAAGCCGGCAACGTGGTCAATCGCATCACCGTGGACGAAGACACCGCCCGCGAAGCCAAGGTGGCACTGGAGCGCATGCTGCGCGTTCACCCGTGATTCGTCCCTGGCTCCCCTCGTACATGAGGGGAGCTGTCCGCGTAGCGGACTGAGGGAGGGCAGATGACGCAAAAACAGAGGAAAGCAACACAATGAGCAACACTGAAATCGTCGTCGTGGGCGCAGGCGTCGCCGGACTGTCCGCGGCACTGGCCGTGGCTGGCACCGGACACGACGTGACCTTGGTAACCAAGGCCGAACTGGTGGAATCGAACACCTATCATGCGCAGGGCGGCATCGCCGCAGCCATTTTCTCCGACGACGACCCGAAGCTGCACGCCGCCGACACCATGGCCGCGGGCCACGGCCTGTGCGACCCGAAGGCCGTGGACATCCTCACCCGTGAGGGTGCGGAGCGCGTCCGCGAGTTCGCCGCGGCCGGCGTCCACTTCGACCGCGACGCGCAGGGACACCTGCTGCGCGGCCTGGAAGCGGCTCATTCGCGCGCCCGCGTGGTGCATGCCGGGGGAGATGCCACCGGCAAGGTGCTCGAACTGGACGTCTCCGCCATGGTGCGCAAGAACCCGTGCATCCACATCATCGAGAACGCGTTCCTCAAAGACCTCATCGTGCGGGACGGCCACATCGCCGGCGTCCGCCTGCTGATCGACGGGCAGGACAAGGATCTGGCCGCCGACCGGGTGATCTTGGCCACCGGTGGCGCGGGCCGCATGTACCCGTACACCACCAATCCGCCGGTCGCCACTGCGGACGGCCTCGCCGCCGCATGGCGTGCGGGCACCCAGGTCGCCGATCTGGAGTTCTACCAGTTCCATCCCACCGCCATGGCCGTGGGCGAGCACTTCCTCGTCTCCGAAGCCGTGCGCGGCGAAGGCGCGGTGCTGCTGGA
>JAIJEI010000133.1 GCA_022739095.1 Bifidobacterium sp. | reverse complement strand
CGGCGTGGTGAAATACAACTCCACCGCACGCTCTCGTTCCTCAAGACCGGACATACGAAAATCTTTCCGTTCGGTCTCCAAGAAAACGTCCGCAGCCCCCTACCCGACAAGTACGCCGTGCTGCGGGCCCGCGTCGCGAGCGGGCTTGTTCGAGAAGGGCGGGCGCGTGCGGAGATACCGTTACCTGCACCGGATGCTGCGCCTCGACGAGATGGCCCCGCTCGTCGTCTCGGGAAGGTGGTGTGCCGGATCATGCGCGAGGAGGGCCTGCGGGCCGTGTACCTGAAACGCCCGAAGCGGCGGAGTTCCTACGCCGGCGAGATCGGCGAGGTGCCCGCGCACCTCGCGGAACGGGACTTCCATGCCGGCATACCGAACCTGTTGTATGTCGAACCCGCGGACGGGACCATTCCGGCACGCGCATAAGGTCGATTATCGTGGGTGAGTCTGCCAGTAGGGTGTGGCGCGTCTGCGTCGCATCATCGTCAACATCGATAGAGACAATATCGGTAAATAGTGGAACTCGGAATGAATCACAGATCATCGTCGTCGTCCCCGTCATCGGCGGGATCCGCGCCGACCAAGCACTCGATATAACGTGCGAATACCAATATCGAAAACCATTGCAAACGTCAACCATGCACCGAGACAATACAGTGCCAGCCAAATGTTTAGCATGTCAATTAGGGGTACGTGGCTGTATGCTGTAGGTTATGGCTGAAGAACTGTTTACTCCCCATAACATCATTGTGACTGGTGGCTGTGGTTTCATTGGTTCGAATTTCGTTCATTACGTGTATAACAATCATCCCGATGTTCATGTGACGGTGTTGGATGCGTTGACGTATGCGGGCAACTTGGAGAACATCCGTCCGATCCTGGGCGACCGTGTGGAGTTCGTGCATGGGAACATCTGCGACGCCGAGCTGCTCGACAAAATCGTGCCAGGCCATGACGCGATCGTGCATTACGCGGCGGAATCCCACAACGACAACTCGATCGCGAACCCGGAGCCGTTCCTGAAGACCAACGTGGAGGGCACGTTCCGCCTGTTGGAGGCGGCCCGCAAGTACGACGTGCGCTACCACCACGTGAGCACGGACGAGGTGTACGGCGACCTGGCCCTGGACGATCCGGCCAAGTTCACGGAGCGGACCCCGTACCATCCGTCCAGCCCGTACAGCTCGACGAAGGCGAGCTCGGACCTGCTGGTGCGCGCGTGGCACCGCACGTTCGGCATCCGCGCCACGATCAGCAACTGCTCGAACAACTACGGCCCCTTCCAGCATGTGGAGAAGTTCATCCCGCGCCAGATCACGAACATCCTCGAGGGGCTGAAGCCGAAGCTGTACGGCAACGGCGAGAACGTGCGCGACTGGATCCACACGGACGACCACTCCACCGGCGTGTGGACCATCCTGACCAAGGGCCGTCTGGGCGAGACCTACCTGATCGGCGCGAACGGGGAACGCAACAACATCACCGTGCTGCGCGACATCCTGACCGTGATGGGCCGGGACCCGGACGCGTTCGACTGGGTGAAGGACCGTCCCGGCCACGACCGCCGCTACGCGATCGACTCCACCAAGCTGCAGACCGAGCTCGGCTGGAAGCCGACGCACACGGACTTCCAGAAGGGCCTGGAGCAGACCATCAAGTGGTACACGGACAACCGCGCCTGGTGGGAGCCGGCCAAGGCCGCCACCGAGGCCAGGTACAAGCAACAGGGGCAGTGATCCGATCATGGCATTTGAATTCGAGAAGGAACTGAAGGTCGAGAAGACGAACATCCCGGGCCTTCTGGTGTTCGACCTGCCGGTGCATGGCGACAACCGTGGCTGGTTCAAGGAAAACTGGCAGCGCGCCAAGATGATGGGTCTGGGACTGCCGGACTTCGGCCCGGTGCAGAACAACATCAGCTACAACGCGACCAAGGGCGTCACCCGTGGCATCCACGCGGAGCCGTGGGACAAGTACATCAGCATCGCGGCCGGCGAGATCTTCGGCGCATGGGTTGACCTGCGCCCGGGCGAGAGCTTCGGCCAGGTGTACACGACCCGTTTGGATCCTTCCAAGGCAATCTACGTGCCTCGCGGCGTGGGCAACAGCTTCCAGGCACTGCAGGACGGCACGGTGTACACGTATCTGGTGAACGCGCACTGGAGTCTGGAACAGAAGAAGACCTACACGTTCGTGAACCTTGCGGATCCGGAACTGAACATCCAGTGGCCGATTCCGCTGGAGGAGTCCGAGCGCTCCGAGGCCGATCTGCACCACCCGATGCTCAAGGACGCCAAGCCCATGGCTCCCAAGCGCACCCTGGTGACGGGCTGCAACGGCCAGCTGGGCCACGCGATTCGCGCCTACGCGGAAGCGCATGGTCTGGAGGGCTTCGAGTACACGGACATCGACGAGTTCGACTTCTCTGACCCGAAGGCATACGAGGCATACGATTGGAGCCTGTACGGCACGATCATCAACGCCGGTGCCTACACGGCCGTTGACAAGGCCGAGACCGCCGAAGGCCGTCCGATCGCGTGGAAGGCGAATGCCCAGGGTCCGGCTCTGCTGGCCAAGGTGGCCAAGGACCACCACATCACCCTCGTGCACGTGAGTTCGGATTATGTGTTCGACGGCACCGCCAAGGAACACACGGAGACGGAGGCGTTCGCCCCGCTCGGTGTGTACGGCCAGACCAAGGCTGCGGGCGACATCGCCGTGGCCGACGCACCCGAGCATTACATCCTGCGTTCCAGCTGGGTGATCGGCGAGGGGCACAACTTCGTGAAGACCATGATGATGCTGTCCAACAAGGTCGCCGACCCGGCCGACAAGCTGGAACAGGTCACCGTGGTGGACGACCAGTACGGTCGCCTGACCTTCACCAAGGACATGGCCGAGGCGATTTTCCACCTGCTCGACAGCCACGCCCCCTACGGCACCTACAATTTGACCGGGTCCGGTGCGGTCAAGTCGTGGGCGGAGATCGCCCGTGAGGTGTTCGATTTGACGAACGGTAACGGCGACAAGGTCAAGCCCATCTCGACGGCCGAGTATTTCGCGAACGCGACCAGCCCGGTCAGCCCGCGCCCCGTGCACAGCGCGCTCGACCTAGCGAAGATCGAGGCGGCCGGATACACGCCCGCCGACTGGGAGGAAACCCTCAAAGAATACGTCACCCGCGAACTTAACAAGCGGTGAAACAGGAAGTGAAGGAAAACACCATGAAAGGCATTATCTTGGCTGGTGGTTCCGGTACGCGTCTGTATCCGTTGACGACGGTGACGTCGAAGCAGTTGCTGCCGGTGTATGACAAGCCGATGATCTACTATCCGCTCAGCGTGCTCATGCTTGCGGGTATCCGTGACATCCTGATCATCTCCACGCCGAAGGACCTACCGAACTTCGAAAAGCTCCTCGGCGACGGTTCGCATTACGGCGTGCACTTTTCCTATAAGGTGCAGCCCAGCCCGGATGGTTTGGCGCAGGCATTCCTCTTGGGAGAGGAGTTCATCGACGGCGAGCCGTGCGCGCTCGTGCTGGGCGACAACATCTTCTACGGCAACGGTCTGGGCACCACATTGCGCAAGGCCGTCGCCAAGGCCGAAGGCGGCGGGGGCGCAAGTGTGTTCGGCTACTATGTCGACGATCCGGAACGCTATGGTGTGGTCGAGTTCGACGAGCACAAGAAGGCCGTGTCCATCGAGGAGAAGCCGAAGAAGCCGAAGTCGCATTACGCGGTGACGGGTCTGTACTTCTACGACGAGCGTGTGGTCGAGTTCGCCAAGCGGGTCAGGCCGTCGGCTCGTGGCGAACTGGAGATCACGGACCTGAACAAGATGTATTTGGAGGACGGCTCCCTGAACGTGCGTACGCTGGGCCGCGGGTACGCGTGGCTGGATACGGGCACGATGGATTCCCTGTACGAGGCGGGCGAGTTCGTGCGCACCGTACAGCGCGCCCAGGGCCTGCCCATCGCCATCGTGGAGGAAATCGCCTACGAAAATGGGTGGATTTCCAAGGAGGAGCTCCTCGAATCGGCCGAACGTTACGGCAAGAGCCCCTATGGCAAGCATCTCAAGGATGTGGCCGAAGGCAAAGTCGTGATTGTTCCTAACGACTGATTGACTCGGACGAATGCGGAAACGCCATAGTATTTTGAGATTAATGCTGAGTGCGATAGCAGATTACGCATTTGCCGATGTATATGACGACATTGTTCATCAATAGTAAAAGGGGCTGCTGCATTGCAGTATGCAGCAGCCCCCTATAGCGTGCAATAACGCGAATTCCTGTACCTTGGTGGTTATTCTGCCTTTTTGCGGCCGCGGCGCTTCATAGTTTCGGAGGTGGCATTGGCGGCATCGAAAATCACGGTTTTGCTTTCCGGATAGGCAGCACCGTTGACGGACTGGTAAGCCACGTATCCATAGCCGAATATTAGGTAAAACGGGTGTCGGAACTCTCCGATGATGGGCATAACTGCCTGCGATATGCGAGCCGATGCATCCTGTCTTTTTCCAGAGGCTCACTCTGTTGCGTATGCCTGTGTGCTATTGCGACGAGGCGTACGGGAATGGACCATGGGCATATTACCGTCAGACATGCTCGTGCTTTACACTGAAATCCACTCCACGTACACTGATACCCAGTAGCACAGGAATACTGGGCACGGCGACCCGCCCGCAGACGACGGGACGATACTGCGTATACGGGAAGGAGGTGTGCCATGGGCGACAGAGACTTCAGATTCAAACTGGATTGCGCCCCGCGGGACGTGACCCCGAAGGCGTTGAGCCAGGCTGTGTCCGCATTCGCAAGGATACTGTCCGCAGCGGATGCGTCCGACTGGCGCATCTCCCGCATGGAACTGCACAGCATCGACCTTGCCGCGAAACCCGTGGTGGTGGACGAGAGAACGGAACGCTCGTTCGCCACACTGGACACCATCACCCGCCTGGCCACACGAGACGACGTGAATCGGGACGAGGCATTCCGGTTCTCCGGCGTATTTTCCGCGTTGAGTGATCTGGCCAAGGAGACCAACGCGAACATCACCGTCTCCTCGCACGAGGCGGAGGGCACGTTCACGCCCGGCGTGCTCACCGGCATCAACCGTCTGCTGATCCGTGGATCACGCCGCTCGTTCGGTCATGTGCGCGGCATGGTGGATAAGGTCATCCTGCAGCGCACGCACCGCACGCTCGGGCTGGTCGACCACGTCACCCGCAGCCGCGTCGACGTGAGATTCGGCCCCGAACTCGACCCGATCGTCAAACGCATCCAAGTGGGCATGGAGGTCGATGCGCGCGGCTTCGTACGCGCCGACGACGGCGAACTGGTGTCCGTGGACGCCGAGGACCTGGAGATCATCGCCGACGGCCACCGCGCCCCGGCTACTGCCGAAGACCTGGAAGGGATCATCAGCCTCGACTTCACTGGCGCTCTCGGCTCCGTCGATTTCGTCTCCACGCTGCGCGAGACCCATGACCACGGCACCACCACGGGAGGCGGGCGATGAAAATCAATGAGAGCGAATCTTCACGGCGCTATCCCGAACGCGCCGTGGTAGACACCAACGTCATCGTCAACGTGGCGCTCGGCAAGGACGACACCACCGACCCGTCATTCCTGCCCCGATCCGAACGACTGCTCAACGACGGCATCGCCGGGGAGCTGGAATTGCTGCTGCCCTCGATGGTGATGATCGAACTGTCCTGCAACTTCGTCATCCGCTCCGGCCAATCCGGACAGACACGCAGTCGGGCACGTGACCACAAGCAACGGCTGATCAAATGGTGCTATGACTGTGAATTGCCCATGGTCGATCTGACGGCCGACGCCGCTGGCTGGTTCAGCGAAACACCGGCGGTTCAGAACCTCCGGCCGGGTGACGCGGCGATTCTTGCCAGCGCGAAGTACGCCCACGCCACCCATG
>JAIJEI010000132.1 GCA_022739095.1 Bifidobacterium sp. | reverse complement strand
TCTGCGCCAACTCTTCAAGAGACATGGCAACTACATGAAACTCGAATACGGCACCGCGCGAAGCAAGCGCCCTCGCCACGTTGAAAGCGAATTCAGCACGAGCGTCCTCGTTAGCGATACTTGCCGCCGTGGCGACGAAGACCAGCCATCTCCGCCCGACCAGCACACCCCTTTTCTCCTGGTCACGGCGCCATTGAGTCTTACTCGTACGATGATGATCGCCATCATATTCAACAGCGACCTTGAACTCCGGCCACGCTAAGTCCAACGTTATGGGAGCTCCAGATGCAAAAGCCGCGTCCGGCACCACATAGTTCGCAACCGGCTGTGGACTCCCATGCGCTACCAGAGAGAGTCGTTCTTCTGATTCTTTGGGCGAATCAGCACCAGGTGATATCAGGGTCAATGCTCGAACGCATGACGGGCGCCCTCTGAATCGGGTAAATTGCTCCACGAACTTCACCAAATCCTGATAGATTGCAGCAGCATCACGATCCTTAGCCAATGCTGGCTGTTTGCTCGTGGCAGTGATGACGGCATCCCCGAGCACAATCAGGGACTCAAAAGAAACATACGGGGCAAGTTGGGCCCATACGTGAAACAGGTCCAGCGCAAACACGTGTTGGTTCATTTCCACATTGGCGGCTTTAGCCACATGTTTCCAAATATGCGTTTGCAGTGGTGCATGGCGTGTACGAAACCGCTTGCTCTTAACGCTGGATACAGTGTGCAGCTTGGCCGAGTCGAGGTCGCAATCGACGGGAATCGGTACGGATTGCAGAGCGAGGGAAGTGGTCATGCCGAAAAGCAGCTTCTTGCCCGCCCGTTTTGCTTCCTCGGTGCAGCGTGCGACCATGTCGCGTTTGCGCTGGGCGAGGCTTTCGCTCATGGTCGGTGCCGCTGCAGAATCATGTGCACCACTGTTCGGCGATGACGAGTCGCGAGAAGTCGGGTATTTCGAATCAGCAGAAAACGACCCCGCGAATTCGGGCGGAGCAAAATCTGCCTCCGATTCCTCCGGAGGCGGATCGTACATAGAGCCTGGCAGAGCTCCATAGTTGGCGATGCCGTCGGTCATGCTGTTCATGACACCACCATATGGGTAGTGGGTGCGGGAACGGAAGCCGATCCGAGGTATGTGGTCCTAGCTTCACTTACGCACATTTGTTGTGGATAACTATGTGGACAACCTCACTTATACACATAGTTACCCACCCCTTCAATCCCAATTTGACACACTAACTGTATCTGATATGATTACAGTATCTTAACTGCACACACCATAGTTACAGTATCGACTCGGTAAGGAGGTCGTTTCATGAACGGCGACTATTCACTGGCAGCGCACGCATTGGTCTACCTTGACCATCGCGCCACGCACCTGCCCAGTCAGATCCTGGCCGAGAACATATGTACCAATGCGGCGCGCGTGCGCAAAGTAATGCAACCGCTCGCCTCAGCCGGACTCATCGACACTAAAGAGGGCGCTGAAGGCGGGTACGCCCTGGCCCGGCCCGCCGCCGAAATCACGCTGCGCGCGGTAGCGGAAGCCACCGGCACCACTTTTGTGGAAGTGAACTGGACACCGGGCGACGTACACGAGGACTGTCTGGTGTCATCTTCAATGGGCGCAGTGATGGATGACATCTATGCCGGGCTCAACTGCACTTGCCTCGAACAACTCGAACACACCACCATCCACGACATCACCGAACAGATATTCAGCGAGCGCAAAGGCCAATAATCCCGCGCGCGTCCCCTAGCCAGCATCAGTCGATAACGTTTTGGCGGTCGAAGAAGAAAACCGACGCCGCACGGCGCACGTCATATCAGCACAACGCACTCTTATCACTCGACTTTGTAAGGAAGTAACCATGTCCACCAGCACACCCAACACCTTCCCCACTATCACCACCGACGCCCTGATCATCGGATTCGGCAAGGGTGGCAAAACCTTGGCCGCCAAGCTCAGCGCGGCCGGCCGCAAGGTCGTCGTCGCCGAAGCGAGCGCCAACATGTACGGCGGCACCTGCATCAATATCGGATGCTTGCCATCCAAGTCACTGATTTTGTCCGCCGAACAGGCGCGGCGGGATGGCGCGAACAGTACTCCCGAAACTCGCGAAGCAGCGTTCGAGGCCGCTATCAAGGAGAAGCGCCGCGTCACTTCGATGCTGCGAGACAAGAACTACCACAAGCTCGCCGATCAAGACAACATCACCGTAATCACCGGCCGCGCGCACTTCACCGGCCCTCATAGCGTGGAAATCGTCACAGCCGAGGGCCCGGTCGCCGTGACCGCCAGCAAGATCTTCATCAACACCGGTGCCACGCCGCGCATTCCGGATATTCCCGGTATCCGCACTACGCCCGGCGTCTACACCAGCACTGGACTGATGGATCTCGACGACATGCCGCAGCGACTGGTGATTATCGGTTCAGGATTCATCGGACTTGAGTTTGCCTCGATGTTTGCCGATTTCGGCACGTCGGTCACCGTGCTGCAGCACAATGCCGAATTCCTGCCGCGCGAGGACGCGGATGTGGCGGCCGCGATTCGCGCACAGCTGGAAGCGCAGGGGGTCAAGTTCCTGTTCAACGCGGACACCAAGGCCATCGCGCCTGCCGCTGACGGCGGCGTCAGGTTGTCCGTTGCGGTGAAAGGTATGACTCGAGGCGCATCGCAAGCTTGCGATTCCACCCCCGCCGGCACCAGGAACGCTCATACCGATGTCACCGATATCACCGGAACCACCGACACTGCAACAACCACCAGCTCCACCAGCAACCCGACCGACCACGCCACGATGTCACACGTCCAGACGAAACCATCAGACGATGGCGAGCCGCGGTTCGCCGCTTCAACTGAAGCCCGGCTCTGCCTGACCACCGACGCGGTACTGGTGGCCACCGGACGTACGCCGAACGTCGAGGGACTGCATCTTGAGGCGGCCGGCGTGGAACTCACCGAACGCGGTGCTGTGAAAGTCGACGAGCTTCTGCGCACCACAGCAGCCGACATTTGGGCTCTGGGCGATGTGAACGGCGGCCCGCAGCACACGTACATTTCACTGGATGACTATCGCGTGGTGTGGTCGCAGCTCAATGGTTCCGACCGTCCGTACACGGTGAAGGACCGCAAGCATGTGCCGTCGAGCACATTCCTTGCCACGCCTTACTCTCGCGTGGGATTGAATGAGCGTGAGGCGAAGGCGGCCGGATTGGATTATGTGGTCAAGCGATTGCCGGTGGCCGCTGTGCCGAAGGCCCAGGTAATGCGGCGACCGGATGGTCTGATGAAGGCGATTGTGGAACGCAATACTGGCCGCATTCTGGGTGCGATGCTGCTTTCCGTCGAGTCGCACGAGGTGATCAATATCGTCAAGTTGGCGATGGATCTTGACGCGCCGGCCAGCACGTTGCGCGATATGGTGTTCACGCATCCGACGATTGCCGAGGCGCTGAACGACTTGTTCGCATAGCACGCCCGCGCAGCATAACCCGCAACAACCACCCATAATGCGTGAAGGTCCTCACCGGCACAACCGATGAGGACCTTCGCGCTGTCGTCATGATACGTACGTGACAGCAATCACGTCCGAACCAGCCGTTACTTCAAGAGCTTACGGTCCAGAATGTCGGAGGCATCCAATCCCAAGCGGCGTCGGATGAACCAGCCAAGACCGAGTGGCAGGCCCGAAGCCAAGGCCACACCACCTGAACCGAGTGCCACGGTTTTGGCGTTGTCTGCGATAAGCATGCTGCCCTTGGATGCGGCATTCGTACTGTCTTTCGCCGCCTGAGAACCGTGATCGCCACTCGCGTTTACGGACACGCCAAGGTAGTCCGAGGTTGCGGTGAATCCGTGGTTGTTCACCGCTTTGGTGACGTTTCCCGCATTGCCGCCCGAGAAATAATCAAGCTCACGGTCCGCATGGCCTACGAGTTCAGGAACATGGACAACCTCATAGCGGCCGTCATGCTCCGGCGCTCGAACCTCCCCGTGGCGCTCCCTGGAAGGGGTTAGCTACCCACGAAAACTGGCGATGCCTCAAATATAGTCTTGTTTTTCTTGTGAGCGCTCACTATTCACGCGCGCGGTGGCATGTTTTTCAAGCAAAGTCGATAGGTGTGATGTTATTCACACCCTCCACTACGTTGTTTTGCCTCGCACTGGGCAACCCCACTTCAGCAAGAGATTGCACAGCTTGCGTTAGGGTGGAGAACATGACTATCACAGTATCCACAGATGGGTCCGCATTAGGGAATCCAAACGGTCCAATGGGCTGGGCCTGGGCCGACCATGAAAAAAACGCCGGCGGCAAGCCCGGCCATAAGCACGACGGCCATGGCTACGACGCCGGCGGCGCGACCAACGGCACCAATCAGATTGGTGAGCTGTGCGCAGTGCTGGAAGCTTTGCGAGCGCACCCAGGCCCTGAGCCATTGCTCATCGAGTCGGATTCACAGTATGCCATCAATTGCTCGACCAAGTGGGTCAAAGGCTGGAAGAAGAACGGCTGGAAGAACTCGCAGAAGAAGCCTGTGAAAAACAAAGAGCTTATTCAGGCGATCGACCGTGAAATCTCGCAACGCCCTGGCCCGGTGGATTTCCGATGGGTCAAAGGTCACGCCGGCAACGAGGGCAATGAGTTGGTCGATGAACTGGCACGCACCTATGCGGGCGATTGCCGTTCAGGTGCGCGCGACGGCTATCTGCCGATTGAAGGCTGGCAGTCGCTGCTGGGCTCCGAATACGCACATGGCACCGATGTGCCTCCAGACGTGCAATTGGTGCTGGATGGCAAGGCGGATGCGGCGAGTTTGCGCAAGCCGGCTGCGGCGACGGATTCGACAGATGCCACAAGGCCGGAGGCCAAGTCTTCATCACCTTTAGCGGCACAATCAGCGCAGCCTGTACAATCAGCGCAACCCGCACACCCCGCAAAGCCCAGCGGACTGACGGCATCCGGTACGCTGGCCTTCTCCCCCGCGCCGAAAACGAGCCCGTATTTCAATGGGCAGCCGATGCCGATCAAGGGCAGCATCGAAATCGAAGGCTATGTGGACGGCGAGGGCAACCTGACCATCACCAACGCACCATTCGTACGACACTAACACCCAAACACACGAATATGTACCGCAATCGGACACGATGGCACAAAATCGCTCATTCGCGTTAAGATAGGAGATAAGGCTTTACGCCGTTGATCCGTGCGGCGGAGGCAAGGATGGCAAAGGAGAAACCATGGATAAGGCACAGCAGGATGCGCTGAAGAAGGCGGCCGGCATCGAAGCCGCCAAGCTCGTTGAAAACGACATGATCGCAGGCCTCGGCACTGGTTCGACCGTGAAGTTCCTGGTGGACGAGCTCGGCCGCCGTCATCAGGAGGAAGGTCTTGAGTTCACCGGCGTGACCACGTCTCGCCGCACGCAGGCCCAGGCCGAAAACTACGGCATCAAGATCGTGGACATCGACGACGTGGACCACATCGACGTGACCATCGACGGCGCCGACGAAGTCGACAAGAACTTCAACGGCATCAAGGGCGGCGGCGCTGCCCTGCTGTGGGAGAAGATCGTGGCCACCAACTCCAACCAGATCGTGTGGATCGTGGACGAGTCCAAGGTCGTGGACACCATCGGCAAGTTCCCGCTGCCGGTCGAGGTCATTCCGTTCGGTGCCGGCCACGTCATCAAGAAGTTCGAGGACCGCGGCTACAAGCCGGTGCTTCGTCTTGACGCCGACGGCAAGGAAGTGCGCACCGACGAGAACAACTTCGTGGTGGACCTGCACCTGGAGCGCATCGATCACCCGCAGGAGCTGGCCGAAGACCTGATCAATACGGTCGGCGTGGTGGAGCACGGCCTGTTCCTCAACATGGTCGACAAGGTCATCGTCGGCGACCCGAACGGCCCGCGCGTGATGACCAACGCCAACAAGTGATTG
>JAIJEI010000131.1 GCA_022739095.1 Bifidobacterium sp. | reverse complement strand
CTGCTGCCGCGCGAACCCTACGAGGCCACCCATCGCTGGGAGGAGTACGGCGATAACATCTTCCGTTTGAAGGATCGCCACGAGGCCGATTACCTGCTGGCTCCCACCCACGAGGAGATGTTCACCCTTCTGGTCAAGGACATGTACTCCTCTTACAAGGACCTTCCCATCACCCTGTACCAGATCCAGACCAAGTACCGCGACGAGTTCCGCCCGCGCGCCGGCCTGATCCGTGGCCGCGAATTCATCATGAAGGACGCCTACTCCTTCACCATCGATGAGGAAGGCATGCGCAAGGCCTACTACGACGAGCGCGGCGCTTACGAGCGCATCTTCCAGCGTCTCGACCTGAAGTACGTGCCCGTGTTCGCCATGTCCGGCCCGATGGGCGGCTCCGCATCCGAGGAGTTCCTGGCTCCAATGCCGATCGGCGAAGATACCTTCGCGCTGGCACCTTCCGGCAAGGCATGGAATGTTGAGGCCCTGAGCACTCCGGAGCTGCCGGAAATCGATGCTTCCGCCACTCCCGCCGCTTCCAAGGAAGCCACCCCGGACGCCAAGACCATCGACAACATGATCGAGCGTGCCAACGCCGACCACCCGCGTACCGATGGCCGTGAATGGCAGGCTTCCGACATCCTCAAGAACGTGGTGATCACCGTCAAGCACCCTGAGGATGAAGAGCATGACGAGCCGTGGCGTGAAGTGATTGTCGTCGGCGTGCCCGGTGACCGTACGGTGGATATGAAGCGACTGGAAGCCCAGTTCGCGCCCGCCGAACTTGAGGAAGCCACTGAGGAAGACCTGAAGCAGCACCCCGAACTGGTGCCCGGCTACATCGGACCGATGGTGCTTGGCCCGCAGGCCGAGGCTGCCGGCGTGAAGAACCCGGTTCGCTACCTGGTCGACGCGCACGTGGTCAAGGGTTCTGCTTGGTTCACCGGTGCTGATGAGAACGAGGTGGACTACTACAACCTGGTGTACGGCCGTGACTTCAAGGCCGACGGCGTGGTGGAAGCCGTTGAGGTTCGCCACGGCGACATGAGTCCGGACGGTTCCGGTCCGCTGAGCTTCGAGCGCGGTGTGGAAATCGGTCAGGTGTTCCAGCTGGGTCTCAAGTACTCCAAGGCGCTGGATCTGAAGGTGCTCGACCAGAACGGCAAGGCCGTGCCGGTGTGGATGGGTTGCTATGGCATCGGTGTTTCCCGTGTGCTCGCCTGCATCGCCGAAACGCACCACGACGAAGCTGGCTTGGCTTGGCCGTCTGTGATCACCCCGGCCGCTGTGCATGTGGTGGCCACCGGTAAGGACGCTGCGGCGTTTGAAGGTGCCGAAAAGCTGGTCGCTGAGCTTGAAGCCAAGGGCCTTGAGGTCATTTACGATGACCGTAAGAAGGTGTCTCCGGGCGTCAAGTTCAAGGATGCCGAGCTGATCGGTGTGCCGCTGATCGCCGTGGTCGGCCGCGACTACGTCAACGACGGCACCATTGAGTTGCGTGATCGCAACGGTGAGAACAAGGTCGCCGTGCCCGCCGCCGAAGCTGCCGACGCGCTAGCCGAGCGCTTTGCCGCCCTCAGCTGAGTCCCACTTACTCAGCCTCAGCGTTAATCGCATCAAGCGCCATTCTGCCCAGTCGCAGAATGGCGCTTTGTTGTGGATAACCGAAACTTATCCACATTCTTAAAATTTCAACTGCGTCACAATATCCACATTTGCCAGTTGCCCTTGTGCGCTTCCAACATCATGCCTCACAGTGGAGGTACCGCTGGGGCGTGCAAGCCGGCAATGAAGCCGGAGACAGGCTCCGGCGGTCCACATCCAAACAACAGGCCATCAGGCCGAGGAAAGGACCGATCATGGCAAATCAGCAAGCAGCAGTGACCGTCACCGGCTTTGTGGCCGGTGACCCGACACTAGGCGGAACCGAGAACTTCCGCGTGCTGACATTCCGTATGGGCAGCACGCGCAGTCGACTCAAGCCGACTACCAGACAATGGGAGGATTACGGAACCGCATGGGTGGGCGTCAAAGCGTTCCGTGCTTTGGCCGTGAACGCCGCCAGTTCGGTTCGCCGCGGTGACCGCATCATTGTGGTCGGTTCACTCATCACCGAGCAGTGGACCAATGAGCAAGGCGAACCGCGCAGCAGAACTGTTCTCGAAGCTACCAACATTGGACATGACCTGACCTTCGGCACCACGTCGCTGATCAAGCCACAGCGTGCCGGCAACGGTAACGGAGGCAATGGTGGTAACGGTAACGGCAATGCCAATGGTGCCGTCGAAGGCATGGATGGAGGAAACGGACAGCGAGCATCGTCACCGCACATGAGGCCAACGCAATATAGTGTGGGCGGTGCTGCGTCCGGTGTGGGCATTGACCAATATGCAACCCCGTCGGAATCAGGCCCAGTCGAATTTGGGGTCACCTCCGATTCCGGCCAATCACTGTCGCCATCAACCGAGTCAGCGGCTGCGCCCATGGCCGATGCCGTCATGTCGCAACCGGACGCTGGCGCTAATCAGCCACAGTCCGCAGCCCAACAAACCTACGTCGACGGTTTCGCCGAACCTTCCGATCCCAGCGAATCCGAATTCTGATTGCCAACCATACTATCGCTCAACGTTACTAACGTTTGTCGATACTAACGGAAGGTGTTAGTATATGGTATATATTCGAGCTAGAGATAAAGAGCTACAGCTTTTCTTGTTTGGAGGTCCTTATCCTAAAGGATATCCAACTGGTTGCAATCATCAGCTCCTGCGAAGACTCCAGGTCCTGAAAGCGGCGCAGTCGCTTATGGATTTATCGGAGTATCCGGGCAATAGATTGGAGCCTCTGGTTGGGAATCTTAAGGGATACTGGAGTATCCGGGTAAATCGGCAGTATCGTCTTGTCTTCAAATGGGACGATGAGGAAAAGGAAGCCTACGATGTTTACTTCGATGACTACCACTGATAGCCTGTACAGCACTCCTGGCGAAATCCTCAAAGAGGAGTTCATGGAGCCGCTGGGCATTAGCAACTATCGGCTCGCCAAAGCCATTGGTGTGTCAGAGACGGCTGTGGGAGAAATCATCAAGGGCAAGCGCGGCATCAGTGTCGCGATGGCCCATCGTCTGAGTAGGGCGTTCGGAATCACGCCGGAATTCTGGATGAATCTGCAGCGTGACTATGAAATCTTCACGTTCGACCCGTCCGTGCTTGAGGGCATTCCGAATCTCAATCCCCAGCCGCCATTCCCGGAGCCGGTGACGGAGTAGCAAAAACCGCTGTGTTCGCCTGTAATCGAGGCAAGCACAGCGGTTTTCTTTTACATAACGGGGATTACCAAATGCGCACACGGTCCTTGGGCGCGAGCCACATGGCGTCGCCTTCGGTCACGCCAAAGGCATCATAGAAGAGGTCCACGTTGCTGGCGATGCCGTTGGTGCGGAATTCGGCCGGAGAGTGAGGGTCGATCTGCAGGTACTGTTCGGCCAGTTCGTCGCGGTTCTTGGTGCGCCAGATGGAGGCGTAGCTCAGGAAGAAGCGCTGCAGGCCGGTGAATCCGTCCATTTCGGGGGCGGTGTCAAGTAGCGCCTTGATGACGGCGGGGGAGCCGTCTTCCTCGGCGTCGGACTTACCTGCCGCCTTGCCGAGCGCGAACGCATACGCCTTGAGCGCGATGTTCACGCCGCCCAGATCGCCGATGTTCTCGCCGATGGTCAGCGCGCCGTTCACGTGCGGTGCCTTATCCGGTTCGTCGGCGTACTTCTCGGCCAGCTGCAGCGGTACAAAGCTGTTGTACTGGGCGATCAGAGCACCGGTGCGGGCCTCGAAGTTCTTGCGATCCTCGTCGGTCCACCAGTTGTTGATCTTGCCGTCGCCGTCGTACTGCGAACCCTGATCGTCGAAGCCATGGCCGATCTCGTGGCCGATCACTGCGCCGATGCCGCCGTAGTTCGCCGCGTCCTCGGCCTTCGGATCGAAGAACGGGGGCTGCAGAATCGCAGCCGGGAACACGATGACGTTCATGCTCGGCTCATAGTAGGCGTTCACCGTCTGCGGATTCATCAGCCACTCGTCCTTGTCGACCGACTTGCCGACCTTGGCCAGCTGGTAGCCGGTCTCGTACAGGTTCGCGGCCTTGGCGTTCTCGGCGGGCAGTGCGTCCGCGGAGACGCTCAGCGCCGAGTAGTCGCGCCAATGGTTGGTGTAGCCGATTTTCGGCGTGAACTTGGAGATCTTCTCCAGAGCCTTGGCCTTGGTGTCCTCGCCCAGCCAATCGGAATTGGTGATGGACACGCGGTAGGCGTCGATCAGATTGGCAACCAGCTCTTCCATACGGCGCTTCGAGCTTTCAGGGAAGTGGAGGCGCACATACTCGCGGCCCACATCCTCGCCGCAGACGCCGTTGACCAGGCTGACTGCGCGCTTCCAACGATCGCGCTGCTTCTTGGCGCCGGAGAGCACCTTGCCGTAGAAGTCAAAGTTGGTGGTATCGAAGTCATGTGACAGGGAGGACGCGAATCCCAGAATCATGTGAACGCGAGCCCACAGCTTGAGATCGGCCAGATCGGCCTCGGCCCAGAACGCATCAAAACCGCTGAGGAAGCTTGGCTCGTGCACAATGACGCGCGTGAACACAGACTTGAAATCGATTGACTGAGCCTTGGCGGCCTCGGTGGCATCATAGGAGGTTTGCCAGGCGTCGATCCAAGAACCGAGATCGAAGTTCTTCAGTGTGGCGGCCAAATCGGCGTAATCGGTGGGGTTATAGGTCTTCACCGAGTCGCGCGTGGCCACATTGTCCCAATGGTTGGCGGCGATCTTGGTTTCCACGGCAAGGAAGTGGCGGGCCATATCAAGTGCGGCTTCGCTGGGAACCGTGGCGGGGCTGTTGCTCTCATCGTCACCGGCGTTGGCGGGCAGTTCGTCGCTGCCGTTGGATTCAGCGGCGGGCGCGTATCCGGCGTTCACCAGTTGGGCGGCGACCATCGTCACGTACGCTTCGCGCACGGGGGCGTAGTGGTCTTCGCGATAGTAGGCCTCATCCGGCAGGCAGAGGCCGGCCTGCTCAAGGTGGGCGATGTTGCGGTCCGGGTCGCCGGGGTCGCCGTAAACGGCCAAGCCGAACAGATCGGGTCCGCCAATTGGATTGATGGTGCCGAGCACTCGCGTGAGTGCGGCCTTGCCAATGGCGGAATCGATGAGGTCAAGCTCGTCGCGAATTGGGTCGAGGCCGGCTGCCTCGATGGCGGCGGTGTTGAGGAATGAGCGGTACAAGGCCTCGGACTTGACGGCCGGACAGTCGTCGGCGTCGAGGATGTCGCGCACCTGGTTTTCGGCATCCTCGGCGAGCTTGTCGAAGGAGCCGTAGCGCGAGCGGTCGTCGGGCAGTCGGTAGGTGTCGATCCATGGACCATTCACGTAGCGGAACAGGTCATTGGTCGGCTTGATGACGGAGGAGAACGATGCCGGGTCGATGCCCGACGTCAGCGTTTCGGTTTCGTTGATCATGGCCCTAAGCCTAATCGCGGCGGGGGAGAAGTGCTGGTGATGCAGATATTGCGTTATGGGCATTGCGCTGTCAGTGAACTAGATAGATTGCCTAATTGTGATGATGGTTCAAATTAGGTGACTTGCCTAACATGGTATGTGGAACCTGAATATGGATCTTGAGTTAAGGAGTTACGATGAGCAATCCAAACGAGGGCCAGTGGAATGGCCAGACGGGCCAGCCCAACCAGAGCCAGCCGAGCCAGCCGAATCCGGCGGGCCAACCGGGCCAACCGCAGTATGGCGCGTATGACAGCAATCATGGCGGCCAATATCCTCCGCAAGGTGCGCCGGGAACGCAAGACACTCAGAATCAGCAGGCGCAGAACGGCCAGCCACAAGGCGGACCGAACCAGAACCCGTACTACGGCCCGTACGCCTACAATCCGAACTATGGCCCGAACGGCCAGCCAGCATGGGG
>JAIJEI010000130.1 GCA_022739095.1 Bifidobacterium sp. | reverse complement strand
TTCAGCGAGCGCTCTTGTTGGCTTCGTTGATCAGGTCGGCGAGGATGGTGTCGTTGGCGCGGCCGTACTGGGTCGTGGAGCTCATGCCGTACATAGCGAGACCGCGCATCATGGAATCCTTGAAGGACATCATTTTTTCCTTTCGCTGGTCAAAGCCTTATGGCTTTGATTGTTATATGTATATCGGCTTCTTTCTGAAACCGGTTTCAGAATAGCTCGGTTCGATGACAAACGCAAGAGGAGAATTCCGCTCTCGGCGTTTCCCGCGCGTCGGCGCATCCGACGCATCTGCGCGCCCTCTGCGCCATGACCTACAATGAAACGCGGAAAACTAGGGATTCGTGACCGGAACGCGGGTGCATGACGGCGTCCGTGCCGGCGGCGACGGCAGGAGCGATGAGGATGGCGAGAAGCACGGGCCGCACTAGACCGGTGATCAAGGACGTGGCCAGGTTGGCCGGGGTCTCGGCGCCGACCGTCTCCCGGTATCTCAACGGCACCGTCAACGTCGCCGAGGACAAGTGCGAGCGCATCGCCAAAGCCATCAGCCAGTTGGGCTATGAACCGAACATCGTGGCGCGTGCCTTATCGAACCGGGAGATGGATTCCGTGGTGGTGTTCGCCGCCAATCCGTCCGCCTTCTCCACATCCGAAACGAATCATGGCGTGGAGGCCGCCGCGCGAAGGCGTCGGTTCCTGCTGAACATCGTTTCCCTGGATGAATCCGACATGGACTCCGTCGAGGCGCGCGTGCGCATGGGCCTGTCGATCAGGCCGGCCGGAGTGATCGTCTACGAATACGATCGGGCCGGCATCGCCGCGCTCGAATACATTCCCAAAGACATGCCGATGGTCGTGGTGGGCGGTAGTTTCGGAGACGGCGATTACCAGATCATCAACGCCGAAAGGGACGGAGGGCGCTGGATGACCATACACCTGCTGGATCTCGGGCATCGCACCGTCTTCCACGTGGGGCGGCCGGCGGGGCCGACCGGCAACACCAGGACCAACGGCTGGCGCGACGCGCTCGAGGAGCGTGGCATCGCGGTGCCTGATCCGATCATCGTGCCCGACGATGATCTGGACGAGTCGGTCAAGGCCGGTCGCGTCCTGGGCCGACGCGACGAGGTGACCGCGATCTTCGCCGACAACGACGAAGTCGCCGTGGCCGTGATCCGAGGCCTGAGGGAGGTCGGGCGCCACGTGCCCGACGATGTGAGCGTCGTGGGGTTCGACGACCGCAACTTCGGTGCCATGTGGAATCCAGCATTGACCAGCTACACGCAGAATTTCCTGGACATGGGGGAGCGATCCTTCCGCATGCTGTTCGGGCAGATCCAAGCCAAACGCACCGGTGGCGGCGTGCCGCCCTCGCAGGTCGAAGTGGTGCAGGGCGAACCCTGTCTTCGCGCCTCCGAACGTGCGTATGACGGCGGCGCGACTTTGTAGAGGGCCGGCCGCGTCCCGCCCGTCACCGTTGCGGATTGCCTGATTCGGAATATGGACACGCGAAACGTAAATAACATGGAGAAACGGTACTGTGTCAACAGCAATGAACGAAGAGACACGATTTCCTTACGTGTCCACAACCAATTGAGGTGATTTCGGTGACATTCAAAGCCCCGCTCGATCTCACGGTCCACGCTCCGGACGGCATGTATGATCCCGCCAACGAGCATGACGCCTGTGGTGTGGGTATGGTCACCACTTTGAACAAGCGCCCCGAACGCAAAATCGTCACCGACGCCATCGAGGTGCTGGTCAATCTCGACCACCGCGGTGCCGTGGGTGCCGAGGAGAACACGGGTGACGGCGCCGGCATTCTGATGAGCATGCCGGATGAGTTCATGCGTGCCACCGTGCCCGCCGAGCTGCCCGAAGCCGGCCACTACGCCGCAGGCATCGCCTTCCTCGACCGCGATATCGAAGCCTCCGGTCAGCAGGAACAGGCCATCGCCAAGATTGTGCGCGAGGAAGGACTCGAAGTCCTCGCATGGC
Source organism: Bifidobacterium sp. (assembly GCA_022739095.1). Lineage (GTDB taxonomy): Bacteria > Actinomycetota > Actinomycetes > Actinomycetales > Bifidobacteriaceae > Bifidobacterium. Next base: position 3,985 of record JAIJEI010000130.1, on the reverse strand, counting down.
GTGTGGTGCCCACCAACCCGGACGGCCTCGGCCTGCAGGCCCTCGCCGCCATGCCTGGCTTCAAGACCCTCGTGGTCGCTTCCCCGGACGGCTCCCTGGGCGGCGTGGGCCTGGACCGCAAGACCTTCCGCATCCGTAAGCGCGTCGAGCATGAGGTGGGCGTCTACTTCGCCTCCCTGTCCGCCCGTACCATCACGTACAAGGGCATGCTCACCACCATGCAGCTCACCCACTTCTTCGAGGATCTGAACGACGAGCGCATGAAGGCCACCATCGCCATCGTCCACTCCCGCTTCTCCACCAACACCTTCCCGAGCTGGCCGCTGGCCCAGCCGTTCCGCCTGCTGGCCCACAACGGCGAGATCAACACCATCCAGGGCAACCGCAACTGGCTCTCCGCCCGTGAAGGCCGCCTGAGCAGCGAACTGCTCGGCGAATTCAAGCCTCTGCTGCCCATCACCACCCCCGGTGGTTCCGATTCCGGCACCTTCGACGAATGCCTCGAACTGCTGCACCTCGCCGGCCGCTCCCTGCCGCACGCCATCTGCATGATGCTGCCGCCGGCTTGGGAGAAGAACCCGGATCTCGACCCGGACGTGCGCGCTTTCTACGAGTACAACAACACGCTTATCGAGCCGTGGGATGGTCCGGCCGACATCGTCTTCACCGACGGCACCCAGGTCGGCGCACTGCTTGACCGTAACGGCTTCCGCCCCGGCCGCTGGCAGCTCACCGATGACGGCTACATCGTTCTGGCCTCCGAGGCCGGCGTTCTGCCGGAGATCGCGCAGGAGCACATCGTGTCCAAGGGCCGTCTCGAGCCCGGCAAGATGTTCCTGGTCGATACTGCCGAGGGCCGTATCATTCCCGATGAAGAGGTCAAGAAGAATCTCGCCACCCAACATCCGTACCGCAAGTGGGTGGAAGGCAACTCCGTCGACATGAGCGACCTGCCCCGCCGCGAGCACGTCAGCCACTCCGGCCAGTCCGTCCAGCGCCGTCAGCGAGCCTTCGGCTACACCGAGGAGGATCTGAAGCTGTTGCTCGCCCCGATGGCCAACACCGGCAAGGAACCGCTCGGTTCCATGGGCAACGATACCCCCATGCCCGTGCTCTCCAGCCGCAGCCGCATGCTGTTCGACTACTTCACCCAGAAGTTCGCACAGGTCACCAACCCGCCGCTGGATTGGGAGCGTGAGGAGATCGTCACCTCGCTCGAATCCGCCATCGGCCCCGAGCCGAACCTGCTGGCCGATTCCGAGTTGCACGCCAAGAAGATCCTCATCCCGCTGCCCGTGGTCAACTCTGATGAGATGGCCCAGCTCAAGCGCCTCGACAAGGCCCGCATCCTCGGCGGCTACTACCGCCCGTACGTGGTCAAGGGCCTCTACCAGGTCGCCGGCGGCGGCAAGGCCCTCGAAGAGCGCCTTGACGAGATCTTCGCCGAAATCGACGAGGCCATCGCCAACGGCAAGAACTTCATCGTGCTTTCCGACCGTGAATCCAACCACACGTGGGGCCCGATCCCGTCCCTGCTGCTGACCTCCGCCGTACAGCACCACCTGCTGCGCCGCCACACCCGTACGCAGATTTCCATGGCCGTCGAGGCCGGTGACGTGCGCGAGATCCACCATGTCGCGCTCCTCATCGCCTATGGTGCCGCCTGCGTGAACCCGTACCTGGCATTCGAATCCGTTGAGGATCTGGCCCGCAACGGCTACCTCAAGGTCGACGCGGACACCGCCGTGAAGAACCTCACCAAGGCCCTCTCTACCGGCGTGCTCAAGATCATGTCCAAGATGGGCGCCTCCACCATCATGAGCTACCGTGGCGCGCAGCTGTTCGAGGCCGTGGGCCTGAGCCAGGACGTCATCGACGAATACTTCACCGGCACCACCTCCCGTGTGGGCGGCGTTGGCCTTGACGAGATCGCCGAGGAAGTGGCCATCCGCCACCGCGTGGCCTACCCGAACCAGTGGAGCGCATCCCCGCATCGCAACCTGCGTACGGGCGGCGACTACAAGTGGCGTCGTACCGGAGAGGATCACCTCAACGATCCCGAGGCCATCTTCCTGCTTCAGCAGTCGACCCACCGTGGCGACTACCAGATGTTCAAGAAGTATTCGCACCACATCAACGACACGTCGAACCGACTCATGACCCTGCGTGGCCTGATGAAGTTCAACAACAACCGCAAGCCAATCGACATCTCCGAAGTCGAGCCGGCCTCCGAGATCGTCAAGCGCTTCTCCACCGGTGCCATGAGCTACGGTTCCATCTCACAGGAAGCGCACGAGACGCTTGCCATCGCCATGAATTCGATTGGCGCACGCTCCAACTCCGGTGAGGGCGGCGAGTCCGACGACCGCATCAGCGACCCGCAGCGCTACAGCCGCATCAAGCAGATTGCGTCCGCCCGCTTCGGCGTGACCTCCGATTACCTCGTGCACGCCACCGATTTGCAGATCAAGCTCGCCCAGGGCGCCAAGCCTGGTGAGGGTGGCCATCTGCCCGGAGCCAAGGTCCCGCCGTGGATCGCCAAGGTCCGTCACGCCACCCCGGGCGTGGAGCTTATCTCCCCGCCGCCGCACCACGACATCTACTCCATCGAGGATCTGAAGCAGCTGATCAACGATGCGAAGATGGCCAACCCGAAGGCACGTATCCACGTCAAGCTCGTCTCTGAGTTCGGCGTCGGCACCATCGCCGCAGGTGTGGCCAAGTGCCGTGCCGACGTGGTGCTCATCTCAGGCTATGACGGCGGTACGGGCGCAGCCCCGCTCAACGCCATCAAGCACGCCGGCACCCCGTGGGAGATCGGCCTGTCCGAAACCCAGCAGACGCTGATCCTGAACGGCCTGCGCTCCCGCATCGTCGTCCAGTGCGACGGCGAGCTCAAGACCGGTCGTGACGTGGTCATCGCCGCCCTGCTTGGTGCCGAGGAATTCGGCTTCGCTACCGCAGCCCTGATCGTGGAAGGTTGCGTCATGATGCGCGCATGCCAGAAGAACACCTGCCCGCAGGGCATCGCCACCCAGGATCCTGAGCTGCGCGTCCGCTTTAAGGGCAAGCCCGAGTACGTGGTCAACTTCTTCATGTTCATCGCTGAGGAAGTGCGCGAGATTCTCGCCCAGCTCGGTTTCAAGACGCTGGAAGAGGCCATCGGCCACGTCGAATGCCTGGACCAGAACGAGGCTATCAAGCGCTGGAAGTCCGACGGCATCGACCTGTCCAACGTCCTCAAGCAGGCCGGCCCGGTGCCCGGCACCATCCTGCACCAGACCATCGAGCAGAACCACGAGCTTGAAAAGGCCCTGGACAACAAGCTCATCGAACTTGCCCAGCCGGCCCTCGAACACAAGGAACCCGTGCGCATCGAAATGCCGATTCGCAACGTCAACCGTACGGTCGGCACCATGGTCGGCTACGAGATCACCCGCCGTTACGGCGAGGAAGGTCTGCCGGACGACACCATCGACATGACCCTGCACGGTTCCGGAGGCCAGTCCATCGGCGCGTTCATCCCGCGCGGCGAGACCATGCGCATCTACGGTGAAGTCAACGACTACGCCGGCAAGGGCCTGTCCGGCGGTCGCATGATCGTGGGCCCGGAAGATAACGTCACCTTCGACAAGCACAGCAACGTCATCGCGGGCAACGTCACCGGTTTCGGTGCCACTTCCGGCCAGATGTTCGTGGCCGGACGCGCAGGCGAACGATTCGCCGTGCGTAACGGTGGTGCCACGTTCGTTGTGGAAGGCGTGGGCGACCACGGCTGCGAGTACATGACCGGCGGCACTGTTGTGGTGCTCGGCCCCACCGGACGCAACTTCGGTGCAGGCTTCTCTGGCGGTAACACTTATGTGCTTGACCTCGATATGAAGAAGGTCAACCCGGGTGCCATCAAGTCCGGTGCACTGCTCTTCAAGTCGCTTGATGCCGAAACCTCCAAGCTGGTGTACGCACTGGTCAAGCAGCATGCCGA
>JAIJEI010000129.1 GCA_022739095.1 Bifidobacterium sp. | reverse complement strand
CGGCGAATACGCCGCCGCACGCGGCAAGGCCCGCGCCTTCGAACCGGTCAAGCCGGCCGTCGACGGCACGGTGCCGGCCGTGCTGCGCGACTGGGCATTAGCCCGCATGCGCGGCGAAGTCGCCGCCCAACTGCCCGCTGACCGTGCCGAACAGCAGAACAGCGAGGCGGAGGCCAAGCTGCTGCGCCGCCGGACCGAAGACCTGCGCACCCGTCTCGACATGATCCGAGGCCAGATGCAGGGTCTGGACGGCGGCAACCTGACCCGACTCGAACTCGAACTCGAACTCGACCAGGCCCGCCGCACCCTCGAAGACGTGCAAGCCAACCGAACGCGAATCGAACAAACGTTCGCATCCATCGGCGAGACGCTGCCCGGCAGCGAACAGGCCTGGAACGAACGCCGCGTCAACGCCGTGAACTTCAAACGCGAATACAACAAACGCGACGGCGAATGCGAGGAAGCCCTCACCGCCGCCATCAACGCGCGGGCCGGCGCACGCGTCGACCTCGAACGACTGCAACGCGACTTCGACCGGCAACGCTCCCAGCGCACCCGCATCTCCCAGCAGATGGACGAAACCCGCGCCATGCTCTGCCGCGCCACCGGACTCACCCCCGCCGAACTGCCGTACGTGGCCGAACTCATGGACGTGAACGAACACGAGGAAGACTGGCGCCTCGCCATGAACGTCGCCTACGCGCCCATCGCCCAGACCATCCTCGTCGACAAGCGCCACGAACAAGGCTTCGCCGCCAAAGTCAGCACCATCGACCCGCGCACCATGCCCCGACGCACCTGGCAGTTCGTGGACACCGCACGCCACTACGACGACACCGGCGCGCACGCGAACATACTCACCGGAGAACAGGACGGCGACTGGCTGTCCGGCAAACTGCGCTACCGCGACGACTCACCCTTCGCCGACTGGCTGCGCTCGCAGACCCAGGCCGAACGATTCGACGCCCTATGCGTCACCGCCATCGACGACACCGACCGCACCAACCGTCAGGTGCAGGCCGACGGTCAGATCAAATCCGGCGCACGCGGCCAGCACGGCACCAAAGACCGCGCCCAGGTCATCGGATTCGTCAACGAAACCTACCTCAACGTGCTCGCAGCGCAGGTCGACGCCGCCCGCAACGCGCTCAGCCAAGCCGACACCGACTACACGGCCGCCAAGACACAGTCCGATAACCTCCACCGCGAACTCGAACTGGCCAACCAGCTCGCCTACACGTCCTGGGAGCGCATCGACATCGCCGGCGCGCAACGGACTATCACGGACACGCAGGACGCCATCGCATCCATCAAAAATGATCCCAAACTCGCCGAACTCGCCAAACAGCGCGACGAACTGAACGCCGAACTCGACCGTGTGGAACGCCGCCGCATCGAATCCGACCAGGCCGCGGCCCGCGCCAGCAGCGCCGTCGAAGCGGCGCTCATCTGGCTGCGCGACCATGCCGACAACGGCACGACGGACGCCGCCGGTCCCACCGCCGGCCCACTGCCGGACGAAGTCACGGCGGCGCTCGCCGAATCCTACGACAACCGATTCGCCGGACTGGCGGACGCGGCCATGCGCGCGCACATGATCATCGGCGCGGGCGTGGCCGGAACCCAGGTGCCGGGGGAGAGCTTCCCCGAACGCACCATCGCCGGCATCGGCAAGGACATGACCTCCCGCATCAACCTGCTGAACAGCCAGGCCGACGCCGTGCGCACCGGCGTCGAATCGAAAATGAGCACCTACATCGCGCTCTACGCGGCCGACGACGATTCGCTGACCGCCAGCGTGGAGGACTACCGGTACTATCTCGACGAACTCGCCAGTCTCACCCAACTGGCCGCGGTCGCCGCCACCGATGCCGAATACCGGCGCTGCCTCGAACAGCTGCTCAGGAGCTTCCTGACCATCAAGCGCGCCATCGACACGGACGCCAGCGACATCCACGACCAGCTCGACCGTATCAACGCCATGCTCAAAGGCCAGCAGTTCGGCCCCAAGCACGGCAGCCTGTCCCTGCACGCGGACGTGCGCCGCCCCGAACGCACCTTCTGGGCGCAGCTCATCCGCGTCATCGGCACCCTGAACGATTGGAAATCCGCCGACGTCAACGATTCCGACGCCTCGCGCAAGGCCTTCGCGGCCTGCGTGCCGATGGTCGGGCTGCTGCGCGCCGAACTCGCGCAGGTCAAGGACGCGAACGGTGTGAAAAGCTACGGCGCCCGCAATCTCGACCCGCGCTGCCGCTCGTCCTTCTACGCCATCGTGCATCATGCCGATGGCCCGGACGAACGCATCACCTCCACCGGTGGTCGTTCGGGCGGCGCCTTGCAGGAGCTCACCTCGTTCGTATACGGCGCGGCGCTCATCTACCTGCTCGGCGGCGGCCTGACCAGCGAACCCTCGTACACCACGCTGTTCCTCGACGAGGCGCTCATCAAGGCCGACGGCCGTTACACGCAGCGCGCCCTCACGGTGCTGCCGCGCCTCGGATTCCAGGTCATCGTCTCCGCCCCGGAAAGCAAGACCGGCGAAATCCTCGAGGTCTCCACCAAGGCCTACGTGACCTACAAGGACCCTGACACCGGCCTCACCTCCCTGCGCGAGGCCGTGCTGCATCAGAATGACATGGACGATGAATCATCGTCGGATATATTGAAGGATGACGGGGTTGCCGAATGAGCAATCCCGGCGTCGCCGGTATTAAGACGTTTCGGTCCATTGATGGTCCGGAATTTTGCATGCTATGGTTCAGATTTCCGGCCTGACACGCCATCGAACAAGCGTTCGAATTTGGTCGTGTGTTCGGGTATCCTTGGGACAGATTTGGCGCGCGCATGACCGTGCGCGCGGGAACGGTGAGATGGAAGGTGGGGTGTGGCTGTGGCGGCAACGCGGACTGGCGCAAGGCGCGCAACAAGCGCAACGGGCGCGAAAACCAGCAAGGGCAAGAACGGTGAGGTCATCGTCGAAAAGGTGATGACCAGCGACTCCTTCCTGAGCCGGGAGATCAAAAAGGCACCGCTGATCGAACATGACGGTTCGCTGGTAGCTGATATTTCGCACATCCCGAACGATCTCAAGATCACGATTCAGGGCGCGCGCGAACACAACCTCAAGAACGTCGACCTGGCGATTCCGCGCAACCGCATGGTCGTGTTCACCGGCCTGTCCGGTTCCGGCAAATCCTCGCTCGCGTTCGACACCCTGTTCGCCGAAGGTCAGCGACGCTACGTCGAATCCCTGTCCGCCTACGCCCGCCAGTTCCTGGGCCAGATGGACAAGCCCGACGTCGACTTCATCGAGGGCCTGAGCCCGGCCGTCTCCATCGACCAGAAGACTACCAACCGCAACCCGCGTTCGACCGTCGGCACCATCACCGAAATCTACGATTACCTGCGACTGCTGTTCGCCCGCACCGGCATCCCGCACTGCCCTGAATGCGGCGAACCCGTCGCCTCCCAGACCCCGCAGCAGATCGTCGACACGCTGCTCGGCTACCCGGAGCGCACTCGATTCCAGATTCTTGCGCCCGTGGTCAAGGGCCGCAAGGGCGAGTTCGTGGATATGATCGAGCTGCTGCGCTCCGACGGCTACGCCCGCGCGCTCATCGACGGCGAGATGACGCAGCTGTCCGACGACATCAAACTCACCAAGCAGAAGAAGCACACCATCGAGGTCGTGGTCGACCGACTCGTGGTCAAGGACGGTATCCGCCAACGTTTGACTGATTCGGTGGAAACCGCCCTCAAGCTCGCCAACGGCAGCATCGTCATCGACTTCGTGGACGAGGAGGAAGGCAGCCCGGCCCGCCGCCAGCCGTTCTCCGAACACCGCAGCTGCCCGAACGGGCACACGCTCGAACTCGACGAGGTCGAGCCGCGCACCTTCTCCTTCAACGCCCCCTACGGTGCCTGCCCCGCCTGCACCGGTCTCGGCTTCAAACTGGAAATCGACCCGGATCTCATCATCTCCGACCCGGACAAGTCACTGGCCGACGGCGTCATCGAACCGTGGAGCGGCACCAAGATGACCTCCCAGTACTACGGCCACATCCTCGAAGGTCTGGCCAAGGAAATGGGCTTTTCCATGAGGACCCCTTGGCAGGACCTGCCGGACGACGTCAGGCACGACATCCTCTACGGCCACGACTTCAAGGTCAACGTCTCCTACCGCAATCGCTGGGGACGCCTGCGCGAATACTCCACCGGCTTCGAAGGCGTGATCCGCACGCTCATGCGCCGCCACGACGAAACCGATTCGCAGTCCATGCGCGAATACTACGAGTCGTACATGCGCGAAGTGCCCTGCCAGGTCTGTCACGGACGTCGTCTGAAGCCCGAGGTGCTCGCGGTCACCGTGGACGGCAAATCAATTTTTGACGTATGCGACATGCCCGTCGTACGCGAACTCGCCTGGATCAACGGCCTGAAATTCGATGGCTCGGCGCAGCTGATCGCCGGCGAAGTGCTCAAGGAGATCAAGGCCCGACTCGGCTTCCTAAACGACGTCGGCCTCGACTACCTGACCCTCTCGCGCGCGGCCGCCACTCTGTCCGGCGGAGAAGCGCAGCGCATCCGACTCGCCACGCAGATCGGCTCCGGTCTGGTCGGCGTCATGTACGTGCTCGACGAGCCATCCATCGGCCTGCACCAGCGCGACAACGAACGTCTCATCGAAACCCTGCATCATCTGCGAGACCTTGGCAATACGCTGATCGTGGTCGAACACGATGAAGACACCATTCGTCAGGCCGACTGGCTGGTCGACATCGGCCCCGGTGCCGGCGAACACGGTGGCGAGGTCATCTACTCCGGCCCGGCCAAGCACCTCATCGAGGCGAAGCGTTCCATCACCGGCGACTACATCGCTCGCCGCCGCGAAATCGCCGTGCCCGCCAAGCGCCGCAAAGTGCGCAAGACCCAGGTGCTCAAAGTCGTGGGTGCCCGCGAGAACAACCTCAAGAACATCGACGTGAGCTTCCCGCTCGGCGTGCTCACCGTGGTCACCGGCGTCTCCGGCTCCGGCAAATCCTCGCTGGTCAACACGATCCTCTACCCGGTGCTCGCCGACAAGCTCAACGGTGCACGCATCGTACCCGGCCGCCACAGGCGCGTGGAAGGCGTGGACCAGGTGCGCAAGGTGATCCACGTCGACCAGAACCCGATCGGCCGCACGCCGCGATCCAACCCCGCCACCTACACCGGTGTGTGGGACAAGATCCGCACCCTGTTCGCCAAGACTCCCGAAGCCCAGGTGCGCGGCTACGGGCCCGGCCGCTTCAGCTTCAACGTCAAAGGCGGCCGATGCGAGGCCTGCCACGGCGACGGCACGCTGAAGATCGAAATGAACTTCCTGCCTGACGTCTACGTGGACTGCGAGGTCTGCCACGGCAAACGATACAACCGCGAGACCCTCGAAGTCACGTACAACGGCAAGACCGTGGCCGACATCCTCAACATGCCCATCGAGGAGGCCGCCGACTTCTTCAAGGCGTACACCGGCATCTCTCGATACCTGAAGACCCTCGTGGACGTCGGCCTCGGCTACATCCGCCTCGGCCAGCCCGCACCCACCCTGTCCGGCGGCGAATCGCAGCGCGTCAAGCTCGCAACCGAGCTGCAGCGCCGATCCGACGGCAAAACCGTGTACATCCTCGACGAGCCGACCACTGGCCTGCACTTCGAAGACGTGAACAAGCTGCTCAAGGTGCTGCAGTCCCTGGTGGACAAGGGCAATACGGTCATCGTCATCGAACACAATCTGGATGTGATCAAGGAGGCCGATTGGCTGATCGATCTCGGTCCCGAGGGCGGCGACGGAGGCGGCACCATCGTCACGCAGGGCACGCCCGAACAGGTTGCCGAATGCGAAGCCTCATGGACCGGCAAGTTCCTCAAGCCCATGCTTTAGCCTTCCATTGCAGCTGACCTCGGGTGGGTTGGGGTGTGTGTTGCCGGACACGCTCCGGGCCGCTCAGGCCAAGTCTTTACGGTC
>JAIJEI010000005.1 GCA_022739095.1 Bifidobacterium sp. | reverse complement strand
GTCCGGCGAATGGAGTGCCGTCGTCACCGAACTGGGTGCCAGCCTGCGCGAGCTGAAGTGGCGCGGCGAAGACCTCATCGTCCCCTTCGACCCGAACAAAGTCATTCCCTGCTGCAACGGCTTGGTGCTCGCACCGTACCCGAACCGCGTGACCAATGGCCAATACTCTTTCGATGGCGAAGACTACCAGATGCCAATCGACGAGTTCGACCGTCAATCCTCCCTGCACGGTTATGCCTACCGCTATATGTGGGAGCTCGTTGATTTGCAGGAATCACACGTGACGCTCTCCTGGCGTTCCCCCGACATCGCCGGCTACCCGTTTGATATCACCATCACCGCCACTTATGCACTTGACGAGAACGGTCTCACGGAAACCTTCACCGTGCACAACAACGACAGTGTGAAGGCACCGTGGGCATTTGGCATCCACCCGTGGCTGGCCAACGGCAAGCACGCCACCGGTCAGGCCATCACCGCCGACAACGAACTTTGCCGTCTTGAGCTGCACTGCGACACCCACGTGACCGTAGACGAACACCTGCTGCCCACCGGCGAAGAGCCGGTTTCCGGCATCTTCGACCTGCGCGACAACCCCACGTTGGAGGGCCGTGGCTTCGACGACGCCTGGACCGATATCACCAACCGCGGTGAAGACGGCAGCACTTCCGCAGTGTTCACCCGCCCCGACGGCATCAAGGTCACGCTGACCGGCGACAAGACCATCAACTCCTGGCAGGTGTGCACCGGCAACGAAATCGGCGAGAAGGCTCGTCAGGCCGGTGTGGCCGTCGAACCGATGACTGCCTACGCCGATGCCTTCCGCACCGGCAAGGATCTGGTTGTGCTCGAGCCGGGCGATGACTACACCACCGTGGTCACCTTCCGCGCCGAACAAATCTGAAAAAACGAATAACCAAACCTGACGATCATCGCCACATGGACACCCGTGTTGCATCACGTCGTACTTATGTGGCATAATTCCGAAGGCTTATTTTTTAACTGCAGCAAAGGAGTCCATCATGGGCATGCGCGGACGTAAGCGCAAGGATCGTCGTAAGAAGGCCGCCAACCACGGCAAGCGTCCTAACGCCTGATTCTTCGCGTTTCTTATAGAACGCTCAAGGCCCGTCTGATGTTACATCAGACGGGCCTTGTTGTATATGCCGTTACTTATCCTCACCACAGCAATAATCAAGCGTGGCTTTAAGACGGGCCATCAGACATTCAGGTGCCACATCCGGGCGCAAGTAGGCACGCAACGCGGCAATCAATGCCTGTTCATGCTCGTCGCAGCAGGTACGGGGGTCAAAACAGTCGCCCTCCGTAACGATATGCACGCCTGTCTGGACCGACGCAGAGGCAGAGCCGGTATCCACTGAACGATGATGCACCGCCGTGATATGTACTTCGGTCTGGCTGACCGTGCCATCGGCCGCCGTACGGGTTATGGAGATATGGCGAGTACGCTCTACCGGCTGATCGTTCATCAGATCTCCTTTCCCGAAAGCTTGTTCGACTGTTGTGGCGTGCGGGTGTGAGTCGCATGACTATGTCTCACTACGGCTTGCGTGTCGCCATTGCTACCAACAGTTTGTTCACTACTTCCATTATGGCCGGAATCGGCGATTCGACCAACGTTTTCGCCCAACTTCGCGGATGGTGAACCAGCCGACGAACCAGTCACGTACCCGCGCTCTTTCGCATACGAGGCGAGCTCACGTTTGAGTTGTGTGCGGGCGCGATTCAAGCGGCTCATCACCGTGCCGATTTTCACGCCCTGCTCATCGGCCACCTGCTGGTAGGACTTGCCGTCGATGGCGGCGTCGATGAACACCTGCCGGCGTTCGGGCGAGAGTTTGGCGAGCGCGGCCATGATTTCCTCGGGCGCGAAGGCGTCCAAATATTCCTCTTCAGCAGATTTGAGCCCGTCCGACGTATGTTCGGCGGCATCGTAAATATCCCAGTCGTCGTATTCGCCGGTGGAGTCGTTGGCACGCTGCGGGCGGCGTTTGGCCTTGGCATACTGGTTGAAGTAGGCGTTGCGTTCGATGGTGGTCATCCACGCCTCGAAGTTGGAGCCCGGCTGGAATGAGTCGAAGGCCTTGAACCCGCGTTCGAAGGTGTCCTGGACCAGATCCTGCGCGTCGTCGGGATTGTTGGTCAGCCTCATCGCCTGCCGGTACAGTGCGTTGACGGCGGGCATGGCGAGCTGTTCAAATCTGGCGCGCTTGGCTGCCATGGACTCGCCCGATCCGGCTGACTGCCCGGATTGCATAGTTGCTTCGCTTGTCGTCACGGTTCACCATTCTAATCAAATCATGTGCCCATATCGTGGTCGATGACGTGTGAGTCACAACACGCCACACCCCACCTGTAGAATGGCGTATCGGCTAGATAATAGGGAGAAACAATTATGGCTTTGACTTTGGCTTCGGCCGCTGACCTGCTCAAGGAACACCATCTGCTGCGTGAAATCATCCAAGGGGACGTCTGGACCGACGACCCGGCCCGTATCGCTTCGGCTGATGAACCGTTCGCCGGCATCACCTACGACACCCGCAAGGTCACGCCGGGCGCCCTGCTGTGCTGCAAGGGCCAATTCAAGGCCGAGTATCTGAACGGCATCGACGAAGCCGGCTTGGCCGCATACGTGGCCGAAACCGAGTACTCGATCGCAACCGCCACCCCCGGCCTGATCGTCAACGACGCGCGCAAGGCGATGAGCCTGCTGTCCGCCGCGTTCTACGGATATCCGCAGAACGAGCTCACGGTCATCGGCGTCACCGGCACCAAGGGCAAGACGACCACCTCGTACTTCACGCAGGCGCTTATCAACGCCGTCTCCGGCGGCAAGGCCGCATTGTTCTCCTCGGTCGATAATTGCCTTGACGGCCACACCTACGTCGAGTCCGATCTGACCACGCCCGAATCGATGGACGCCCTCCGCATGATGCGCGAGGCGGCCGATAACGGTATGAAGTATCTGGTGATGGAGGTCTCCTCCCAGGCGTACAAGGTGGACCGCGTCTATGGCCTGACTTTCGATGTGGCCGCGTTCCTCAACATCTCCCCCGACCACATCAGCCCGATCGAACACCCCACGTTCGAGGATTACCTGTATTGCAAGCGCCAGATCATCGCCAACGCGAAGTCGCTGGTACTCGGCGCGGACAGTTTGCACGCCGATCTGTTGCGGGAGGACGCGGAGGCAGCCGGCATCGGCGTGACCACCTTCGCCCTGCATGACGCGGATAATGCCGGCACCGGTGCGGACGTCGTCGCCTGGCCCGCCGACCCGGCGCACGCCTCCTTCCACATCGCCGACGGAGATCAGGCCCTTGGCGACTACCATCTGTCCATCGATGGCGACTTCAACTACCTCAATGCGGCGGCGGCCATCGCCATCGCCCATGCGGCTGGCGTATCGTTCGATGACGCCGACGCACTGCACGCCATCGAATCCGTACGTATCGCCGGCCGTATGGAACAGTTCCGCGATCCGCAGTCGAACACGCTCGCCATCGTCGATTATGCGCACAACTACGCATCCGTCACCGCGCTGCTTGACTTCGTCTACGAGCGTTGGGGCGAGAAAAACCCGCGTATTACGCTGGTGACCGGATCGGCCGGCAACAAGGCCTACGATCGCCGCAAGGAAATCGTCGAGGCTGCCGAGAACCGCATCGCGAACTTCATTTTCACCGCCGAAGATACGGACACCGAGCCGTTCATCGACATCTGCATGGAAATGCAAGGCTACATCACGAACAAGGATGTGGCCTCCACGGTGATTTCCGACCGTCCGACGGCCATCACCAACGCCATTTACGATGCCCGTGCGCACACCGACCGATTCAACATCCTGCTGATCATCGGCAAGGGCAACGAACGTTGGATCAAGGACCATCACAAGCATGTGCCGTTCGACGGCGATGATCATGTCGTCGAACGCATGTTTGGCCTGTGACGGGATTTCGGCCAATCAGATCCTGATCGGATTTTGATTGGCCCACACCAGATCACGCGCAATACGGCCAAACCAGAAACACAACATACGGATACGAACGAAAAAGGATAGCTAAATCGTAATGATCACGTTGGAGAAAGTTGACGGAGCCACACTGGAAGCTGAAGCCGAGAAGGCCGGTATCACGTTGCCTATCGAACAGACCAAGGTTTGGTCTGGTTTTCAGGCGGATATCGACGGACGCACCCCATGGGGCGATTATCTGATCAAGCGTGATGGTGAATTGGTCGCCGTGATCTCCTTTATCGATTTTGAGACGCACGGTTATCATTATCTGCGCTCAATGCATGGGCCGGCGTGGGTCGCCAAGCCCACCGAGACCGAGGAGCGCGAGGTCGTCGACGCCATCGTGGACACCGTCAAGAAGGCCGACAAGAACATTGCGTTCCTGCGTATCGACACCTGGTTCACCGATGGTACGGAGAAGGTGCTCTCCACAGTGCCGTACGACCAGACCGTGGTCATCGACGTCACCGGTGGCGATGATGAGATTCTGGCTCGGATGAAGCGTCGTGGACGCCGTGACGTGCGCAAGGCTCTACGTGAGTGCCCGGCCGAGGTTGCCGATGAGACGGATAAGGCTCTGACCGATTTCTCCGAATATTACGATGTGATGGTCGAAACCGGCCAGCGCGATGGATTCACGCCTGCTCCGATGAGCGACTATTCCGATATGATCGGCGCGTTGGGCGCCGACCATTGCCGTGTGTTCGCCGCACGTATTGAAGATCGAGTGGTGGCATGGTCGATTGTCACCGTGAACGGCACGCATGCGGTGCGCTACTATGCCGGCATGCGCAACAAGGTTATGCGTCTGCATGTGACCGACAAGCTGCTGTATTCCGAATGCTGCATCCTGGGCTCGCAGGGTATTACGGAATACGATCTGATGGGCATCGGCTCCGATTTCGCGCCGTCTCTCAAGGGCCTTAACGAGTTCAAGTGCAAGTTCACCGAGGAAATCACCCCGGTGGCCCCCGCCCGCGACGTACCCATCAAAAAGGTCTTCTACAAGACGCTGCAAACCGTCCAAGGCGTACGCAAGGCATTGCGCTAATACCGCCCCGCTCCCGCTGGCGGGAGCTATCGAGCGAAGCGAGACTGAGGGTGGTCTTTCGAGATGGACCACCCTCTGTCACCTGTGGCGCCAGTTCCTACCAGCGGGAACCATTCGTTTATCGTTCGAGTTTTTGGCTCACTACGGCTGTTACGCCGTCGGCTCGCATGGTTACGCCGTAGAGCGCGTCGGCAATCGACATGGTGCGTTGCTGGTGCGTAATGATGATGAGCTGCGCATGGGCACGTAACTCATTGAACGCATTGATCAAACGGGTCAGGTTCACGTCGTCCAACGCGGCCTCGACCTCGTCCATCACATAGAACGGGCTGGGTCGGGCTGTGAAAATCGCGAACAGCAACGCCAGCGCGGTCAGCGAACGTTCGCCGCCGGACAGGAGGCTCAGCTGTTTGACGCGCTTGCCGGCCGGGCTGGCCTCGACCAGTACGCCGGTGGCGAGCATGTCTTCCGGGTTTTCCAGGCGCAGTCGCCCGGTGCCGCCTGGGAACAATGTGGCGAACATCTGCTCGAACGCCTCGGCGGTATCGTCGAACGCGGATTTGAATACCTGGACCATCGTGGAATCGAGATCCTTGATGAGCTGCATCAAATCGTCACGTGATTTGACCACATCGTTGCGCTGATCATTGAGATACTTGTTCCGCTCCTCAAGCGCTTCGAATTCCTCGGTGGCCAAAGGGTTGATCTTGCCGAGTGCGGCCAGATCGCGGCGAGCCTTATCGAGACGCTTCTTCTGCTCTTGACGGTTATACGGCACGGTCTTAAAGCGAGCGGAATCGCCGTTGGTGCCGGTCTCTCCCCCGGTTTCTCCCTCTTCGGTCTCAGCCTCAGCTTCCGTCTCATCCAACGGCACAGGGTTGCCCTCATCATCCAGCACGGGCACCGGCTGGTCGGGGCCGTAATCACGAACCAATTCCTCCAAAGTGAGACCGAGTTCGTCAGACACTTTCTGCATGAGCTGCCCGGATTCGGCGGCCAACCGTTCGCGGTTTACATCCAAGGCATGTTCGCGCCCGGTCAGATCGGTGACCTTGGGCTCAATCTGGTTGCGCTGCGCGCGCAGGGCCTTGAGTTCCTCGTCATGGCTGGAGGCGGCGGCCTGCAGCTCGTCTCGTTTGGCGGCCACGTCATGCAGCGTATGCTCTACCATGGCGGCCACTGCTCGCGCGTCATCGACCACGCCTTGCAGGTGCGCAGCCTGCTCGCGTCTGCGATCGTTCAACGCCTCGATGCGGGCGCGGCGTTCGGCGGCTTCTTTGGCGTTGTCCCGCAGCAGCCCGGCCTGTCGGCTCAGGGACTCCCCTCTGTGGCTTGCCTCGGTCCACGCGATTTTCGCGGCGACCTCATGCTCGCGAGCCAGGTTCAGTTCGCGCTCCAGCGTACGTTCGCGTTCATCGAGTTCGTCGAAATCGGCATGTTCGGCGGTGGATTGCTGGGCCGATGCCAAAGCGCGATTGAGATCGTCGAGCTTGAGCTGATGCTCGTTGCGATTCCCTTGCGTCTCGGTGATTTTCCTATCCAGCTGGTCGAGCTGACGGGTGAACGATGCGACGCGATCCGTGGCGGATTTCAGAGATTTCTCCGCCTGTTGGGCTTTGAGCCGAGCTTCGGTGCGTTTGGCGGATTCCTGATCGACGAGTCGGGCCGCTTCATCGCGTTTGGCTTTGGCCTTGGCCACTTGCTCAGCCATTCCGCCGTCTTGAGCAGTCAACTGTTTGACCTGTGCCAATGCTTTGTCTCGGCGTGCGGCCAAAGACAGGTCCGATTGAGAGATGGAAGAGCCGCCGACCGCCGCCACGCCGTGCGCAAAGGTCTCGCCGTTCTTGGTGACGGCCCGCATGGCTTCGCCGGATGCCACAATCTGCTGGGCTTCGTCGGCGGTGCCGGCCACGGTTACATCAGCCAGCAGGAGACGCACGGTGCGCACGACCGCTTCAGCCTGTGCCGGGTTCTCGGCATCCGGGTTCGCAGTGACGAGTGCTGCCAGCGCGCTGCCCGATCGCGGGGCGGCCGCCGTGTTCTCGGCGCTATTCTCCTCCGACTCCGTGCCCGGCTCTGTGGCGGAATCGCCGGCAATGCTCGCGGTCAGCACCACGGCTTTGCCGAGCTTATCTTCCCGAGCGCGTTCGAGGGCGTGCAACATGTTGTCTGCCTCGGGTACCACGATGGCGCTGGCATACTGGTCGAGCGCGTGGGCCACAGCTTCTTCCCAGCCTTCGGCCACATGGATGAAGTCGGTGAGTCGGCCAAGCGAGGCCACGTCCGTGTCGCGTTCCAATGATCCGGAGGCATTGCGGCTGCCTAGCGTGTCGGCAAGCGCATCGGCCTTGGCCTTGAGCGAGATGATCTTGGACTGTATCTCGCGCTGCTTATCGGCGAGTTCGTTCAGTCGTTCACGGCATTCGGCGAGCGTCGCACGTGCGGCGTCCAATGCGGCACCGTCATCGTCGGCAATGGAGTCCGCTTCGCTGCGCAATGCGTCCAGCTGTTGCTGGGCATCGTCGCGCTGGGAAGTCAGCGAGTCGCGTTGGGAGGCGTAATCCTTGACACGGCTGGTCGCCAGTTGCACGGCGGATTCCTCGCGGGCGATGAGTTCGCGCAATCGAGCGATTTGCGCATCGCGCTCCTGTGCGGTTTTGCGCAGTTCCGTCAAGGTCTGACGGACTGAAGCAAGCTTCTTCTCGTCGTCGGCGCGTTCCTCGGTGGCCTTGTCAAGTGCGATGCGCGCATCGGCCACAGCCTTAGTCTGTGCCGCGGCCTGAGACTCCAGTTCCCCAGCTCGTTTGACGAGTATGCCAGGATCCTCACCGAAATTGGTGACGATCTGGCCGGTGAGTGACCGGCTACGCTCTTCGGCCAACTGGGCGAGAGCGTTCAGTCGTTCACGGGTCTGCGAGAATTCATGCCAGTATTGGTTGGCCTTGGCGATGGCCGGACTGGATTCAGAGCTCAACGCCTCGACCTGTTCGATGCGTACTTTGACTTGGGCGAGTTCACGCTGGGCGACGGCCAGCTGGTTACGCACATCGCCAAGCTCTTGACGTACCGTGTCGCGGCGGCTCATCGAACGTTGGGCGTCTTCGGCATACAGACGGGCTTGGGCGTCGCGTACGGATATCTGAATCGCGTCGGCGCGCCGGGAAATACGTGCCTGGCGTCCGAGGGGGCCAAGCTGGCGGTGAATCTCCCCCAGCAAATCGTCAAGTCGGCTCAGGTTCGTTTCGGTATTGGCCAACTTGCGCAACGCGCGTTCCTTGCGCTTACGGTGTTTCAGGATGCCGGCGGCCTCTTCGATGAACGCACGGTGACCGGACGGGTCGGCCTTCAGAATCGCATCCAATCGTCCCTGACCCACAATCACGTGCATCTGCTGGCCAAGACCGGTATCGGAGAGGAGCTCCTGAATGTCGAGCAGACGGCATTGCGAGCCGTTGATCGCGTATTCGGAGCCGCCGTTGCGGAAGATGGTGCGGGATATGGTGACTTCCGTGTAATCGATATCGAGCGTGTGGTCGGAATTATCGATGGTCAGGCTCACCTGTGCACGGCCCAGCGGCGAGCGGGAGGACGTGCCCGCGAAAATCACGTCCTCCATCGAAGTGCCGCGCAGGTTTTTGGCACCCTGCTCACCCATTACCCAGGTCAGGGCGTCGACGATGTTCGACTTGCCCGAACCGTTGGGGCCGACGACCGCCGTGATGCCGGGCTCGAAGCGCAGCGTGGTGGCGGAGGCGAAGGATTTGAATCCGCGGAGGGTGAGTTCCTTGAGATACATGGCGTGAGACTGTTTTCCGTATGCCGGGTGTCCGGGTATCCGATGTGCCTTGGATGCGGGTTACCGGGCGTCGGTGGAATCGTCGGTGACGGTGCCTGTGTCGGCGCTGGCTGTGTCAGTGCTGTCGGTGTCGGCACTGGCCGTGTCGACTCCGGCGTTACCGGCGTCACTGGCCTGTTCCTTGCCGAGGCCGAGGACGTCGAACACGTCGAAGTCGTCCGGGCTTACCGAATCCTCGAGGTTGTCGGCGGCCTCATCCTCGGCCTTGTCTGCCGGCTGATCCGAATCGTCCGGGTCAACCGCCGGCTGATGGACGGCCATAGCCTGCCTCATCGTGGGGCTGGCGTGTTCCTCAAGCATCAGGCGTGCGTCGCCGGCGGTGACGAAGCTGCCGCAGATAAGCACGCCGTGGCCGTAGCCCACGCCCAGCTCATCCTCGGCATCGACCATATTGACGGCGGTCTGAATCGCGTCAGGCAGGTTCGCTTCCTTGATCACACGGTCACGGCCGAACACGTCCACGGCAATCTTCTCGAGCTCATCGGCCGGCATCACACGCTCGCGCCACGAGTTCTCGGTGACCACCACGGAGCTCAGGATCGGCTCCAGAACACCCAGATATTCCTCGACCTGCTTGTCGCGCATCATGGCGACCACGCCGACCAGCTGCTTGAAGTCGTAGCTTTCCTCGATGGCCTTGCGTAGGGCTTCGGCGGCATTCACGTTGTGTCCGCCATCCAGAATGATGGTCGGCGAGGTGCGGATCTGTTCGATGCGTCCGGGAATCTTGACCGAGCTCAACGCCTCGGCCACCAAGTCGCCGTCCAGCGGGCCATTGACCGGAATCACCACTTCGGCGGCGGCGAGCGCGGCAAGCGCGTTGTGGGCCTGATGCTCGCCGAACTTGGCGATCGGCACGCCCTCGTAAGTGCCGTTGGGCGTGGTCAGGGTGGCGACTTGGCCGCCGACTGCGGCCATACGGTCGGACACGGTCATTTCGTAGCCGTCGCGCACGAGCGTGGCGTGGTTGCGTTCGGCGGCTTCGGTGAGAATCGGCATGACGGCTTCCTCATGCGGCTGAGGGCCGATGATGGCGGTACAGTTCGGCTTGATGATGCCGGCCTTCTCGGTGGCGATCTGTTCGACGGTGTCGCCCAGCCACTGCATGTGGTCCATGTCCACCGGGCCGATGATGGCCGCATCCGCGTTGAGCACGTTGGTGGCGTCCCACAGGCCTCCCATGCCGACCTCGACGATGGCCACGTCCACGGGCGTGTCGGCGAACTTCCAGATGGCCATGGCCGTAAGCACCTCGAAGAAGCTCATCTTCGGCTTGCCCTGCTCCTCCATCTTGGCATCCACCAGGGCCACGAGGTCCTTGGTCTGGTCCCAGATGTCGATGAAATCATCGTCGGACAGCTGCTGGCCGTCGATGGCGATGCGTTCGTTGATCTTCTCCAGATGCGGCGACGTGTACAGGCCGGTGCGCATGCCGTAGGCACGGCAGATGGCCTCGGCCATGCGTGCGGTGGAGCCTTTGCCGTTGGTGCCGGTGATATGAACCACGCGGAACGACTGCTCCGGATGGCCCAGAATGTCGAGCATCAGGTTCATCCGGTCGAGATCCAGATTGGTGGTGTTATGCTCCGGCGGGCGGCTCATGATGTCCAGTTCGACGTCCCGCATGCTTTCGTCGTTCCGATTCGGATGCTCGAATGACATATCCTCTTCTCCTCTTCTAACCTCTGCTCGTGTTGCTGTTGCACCGTTCGGAGTGCGTATGCCACTTACGTGTTCGTGCCATTCTCGTCATGTCTACGCATGCCCGCATATATTCCGCTTCCGCATGCGCAGGAAGCTCCCCTCGTACAGGTTTGCCCTGCATGGTTCGGGATTCTTGCCTTCGCGCGTGGAGCCGCACTCCCTCAATTCCCTCTATCCTAGCCGCCGGGGTGGTTTATCGTGCGCGCACAGTGAAACCGTCTCATATGTCGCCGCCGCGCGGGCGACCTTTTCCTGCAGCGCGTACAGTGAAGCCGTCTCATATAGTTGCAATGCGGCTCTTGCCGTCGGCATCCCATTCTTAGTCGGTTGCAATCCAGAACTTGTATGTCCGGCGACGCTGATGCTATTCAGCGTCGGCACAGTGTCAGCTTCTGGCGGTACACCGACGCTATGATGCTCTTGCGAGTCGGTAGCTGGCCAAAACCTAGATTAATCCCGACTCCATCGCCTCTCAGTGTCGTCTCCTCGCCAAGGCATGCCATTCTGCCGTCGCTGAGAAATTTCAACGTCGTCAATCAACCATGTCCTGCCCCGGAAACGACTCTCACAAACGTCCTCTACATCATCTTTTGAACTCGCAGAGGCTCATTCACTGTTATGACTGCTCTCACCGTCGGCAGCCGTCCAAGCCCTGGATCTATGCCGCCAATAAATTGCAGCAAATCGTCGGCCACGATACAACCATTGGACTCACGCCGACGCTAGATTCCACACTCAGCCAGAAGTCAGCCAATATCTGAACCAGCACCGACGGCGTACAAAGCATAAGCACCGTTAACCGTCAATTCGCCGCCCTCTACCAGCTACATCCGCCTTCGCCGATGATATCTTGTTCGAATCCCCAAAGCATGTTGTTCGAATGACATTACTGATGGTGGATAAGTTTTGATGTTATCCACTATTCCGAATTAGCGGCCTAATACCTTGAAATTATCGGGAATATCTCACTCCAAGACAGCCAAGCTCCGAGGCTAGAACCACAATGGCTGAAATTCATACTTACGCTGCTTCGTTCCGGCTACGCTCGACGTCATGAAGACACACAAAGCAGTGGCCTCGCTCATATCAGCCGCGCAGAATGAGCTGAGATGCGTCTATTCAAGAAATGAAGCGGAACAGACCGCTCTACGCCGCCGTGCCCAGAGTGGTGAGTTGTTGAAAGTGTATGACGGCATTCCCAGTCTTTATGCAAATACCGCATACTGGGATGGTTTGACGCCGCCGGAGCGAACGTTGCATATGGCCCGCGCTCTTGCGCAAGAGCATCCTCACTGGGTTTTTGGCGGCTTGGTGGCAGTAAGTGCCTATGGATTCGACCATCAATGGCATTTTCATGATGGCTGCATAACCATCGTGACTTCCGATCATGGATCTCGTCAATGCCATCAGCGCTTACGACATGTCTATATGCCCGATATGAACAATCCGAAGACACATTACGAGGTCTCCGGCCTATCCCTGATATCACCGGCTAGAACCTTGGTCGAGGCCGCTATAGACCTTGATTTTCGGTTTGCGTTGCCAATCTTTGACTCGGCCCTTGCCAAGGGAATAACCAAGGAAGAGATAGCCGCCGATTGTGTTCATTGGAGAATCGATTATGCCCAAGTGTTCCGATTGCTGCGATATGCGAACGAAAGGAGCGAGAACGGCGGGGAATCCCTTGCACGCGGCACCATCATCGAAGATCGCTTCCTCACGCCGCGTATTCAGGTAACGGTGACCGACCCGCAGACGAATACCGAGTACCGCGTTGATTTCGTATGGAAGCTCGATGACGGGCGCGTGAAAGTGGCCGAATACGACGGCACACAAAAATACGTGGACCCAGCCATGACCGATAACCGCAGCATTCAGGAGGTGGTGGCCAAGGAACGCGCACGCGACGAGGGACTGAAACGAGCCGGTGCCACCGAAATCGTCCATTTCACATACGCCGACGTCATCGAACGCACTCCGCTGCGGGTAAAACTGATCAAAGCCGGGGTGCCTCAGGTGGAGACCTCCGCATAGCAGTGAGTCCCGCGACGCGACAAACCTTCATCGCATGGATTGTGACCGCCGCAATATGCCATATACCAATAATCGACTGGCAAACTTCGGCCCATTTCCCCGCCCACACCGAAAACGGTAAGCGGACCTATGTTCCGAAACGGTGTACCCGCAATATGGGCATGTCCGGAAATCTGTCCAAATTCCGTACATGGTTTTACCGTCAGCCGTCAATCGTGGCACATCGCATAAAGCCGACTAGTATGAGGTGGGAATCGATGATTCGACAACAACTACATACAGGAGAGTGGCAATGGGTGAAGTGATCACCGCCAAGGACAAGGAATACGAGGCCGAGGAGCGCGCTACGGCGCCGGGAGCAAACCAGTCGATGAGCGACCGTGTGAACAACCGCTCGCTGCGCCCGCAGTCGGCTGCATTCAAGGAGTTCATGAAGTCCGGCTGGGCCGACGATGATCCGGAAATCAAGCCGCTCGAATCCTCCAAGTTCATTCCCGCCCGTCTTGAGGCGCTGGGCAAGGCCTTCCCCGACGAGCGTCTGGTCATTCCGGCCGGCCAGCCGAAGGTGCGCAACAATGATTGCGATTACATGTTCCGCCCAGACACCACGTTCGCCTATTACACCGGCCTGGGTTCCGATTACGAAGCTGGTGCCGTGCTGGTTCTGAACCCGGTCGACCCCGACTCCCCCGAAGCCGCCGCCGGCAAGACCCACACCCCGGAACTGTTTGTGGCACCTCGCGCCGACAATTCCACCGCGGACTTCTTCATGTCCGCCCACTACGGCGAATACTGGGTTGGCCCGCGTGCTGGACTTAAGGAGATGCAGGCGATGACCGGCATCGAAACCCACGACATCGCCCAGCTGGCCGACGCCCTGTCCAAGGACGTGGGCACCGAAGCCGGCGCCGTACGCGTGCGCGTGGTCAGCGAAACCGACCCGCAAATCACTTCGATGGTCGAATCCATCCGCGAGGCCAACGGTTTCGCCGATCCGGACAAGAACTCCGCATCCGACGACAAGCTGCACGAGTTCGCCGCCGAGGCACGCATGGCCAAGGACGGCTACGAAATCAACGAAATGCGCAAGGCCGTGGACGCCACCAAGCATGGCTTCGACCGCCTGCTCTCCGCGCTGCCGGCCGCGCTCGACAAGCCGCGTTCCGAGCGTATCCTCGAAGGCGCGTTCAACGCCGTGTCCCGTGAGCTGGGCAACGCCGTCGGCTACGACTCCATCGTGGCCTCCGGCCCCCACGCCCCGATCCTGCACTGGATGCGCAACACCGGTGTGGTGAAGAACGGCGACATGCTGCTGGTGGATGCCGGCGTTGAGGTCGATTCCCTGTATACGGCCGACATCACCCGCACCTTCCCGACCAACGGCAAGTTCACCGACTTCCAGAAGCGTCTGTACCAGGCCGTGCTCGACTCGCAGCAGGCCGGTTTCGAAGCCGCCAAGCCGGGTGCCACCTATTCCGATATCCATCACGCCTGCATGCGCGTGATTGCCGAGCGTCTGCACGATTGGGGTCTGCTGCCGATGAGCGTCGAGGAGTCGCTGTCTCCGCAAGGCCAGCAGCACCGCCGTTGGCTCGCCTGCGGCGTGGCCCACCACCTGGGTCTTGATGTGCATGATTGCGCGCAGGCTCGTTTCGAGTCCTATCAGGGCGCGCCGATTCGCCCGGGCATGATCTTCACGATCGAGCCTGGCCTATACTTCCGCGAGGATGATCTGCTGATTCCGCCGGAATACCGCGGTATCGGCATCCGTATCGAGGATGACGTGCTTATGACCGAGAACGGCCCCGAATGGATTTCCGCGGGCATCCCGAAGCAAATCGACGACGTCGAAGCGTGGATGGCTGAGCAGGCCGCCCAAGCCAAGTAACCCTTAAGCTCTACATGGTATGGGTCAGATATCATGGCGGGAACCCATCACTGAAGATGGAGAGGCCTAACTGAGGAAACAGGTCAAGGAGATTGAAATGAAATCCAAAGCTAAAAAATCAAAGAAGGACAGGGTCGTTGCTTCCGTCTTAGCTATGGCACTTGCGGCAACGATGTCC
This sequence comes from Bifidobacterium sp., assembly GCA_022739095.1. Taxonomy (GTDB): domain Bacteria; phylum Actinomycetota; class Actinomycetes; order Actinomycetales; family Bifidobacteriaceae; genus Bifidobacterium. The sequence goes on along the minus strand of JAIJEI010000005.1, from coordinate 13,254 downwards.
ATCGTTGCGGTACCGGCAGCTTCGGCTAATCCGATATACGATTATGCACTACACATCCCTAACTCTCGTGTTGAATGTGAGCAAACGTTGAAGAGAATCCGTCACACATTAGTATGGGGGTCTTGCGTAACGGTTCCAGTGGGAGTCACGTTTCTGATCGGCGTTCGCAAGTAACTGAACTATCACTTCCAGAAAGCAACTTATGTCATATTCACAAAAGCATGTAGATGCGCTCTGTCAGGCTTTGCAGGTCATGCAGTCCGGGAACGCCGAAGATTCGCCCTATGCGCACTCATACATTGACGAACTTCTAAGCCTCATAGAAAGTTACAAATCCGGCGATATGAAGCCGGATGAAATGTTTGAACAGATCGTGATCGGACTGGTCTCTTTTCAGCAGTTTCTCGACATGCGCCTAACACTGCTGGAAAGGAAACAGAACCCGCCAGTTACCTGGTAATTGATGCTGTAGGCATTCTTTCTGCCGTCAACGGTTGTGGCCACGGTGCGGGCGTTGGGGCTGACAGCTCTCCTCGGCGTTCCTGAGGTTCTCTTTGAGCTTGGCCCTGAACGCGGAGGACAGGTCGCCGCGCGTTCTGATGGGCTTGCGCTCCGTCCTCTCGCCTTTTTCCCACAGCATTTCCGTGGCCCTTGCCTTGACCTTGGCCGCGACGAGCTGCCGTTCGATGTCCCTGACGCGCTCCTCGTAGGGTTGGAGCACGTGGTCGGCGATGGCCTTGTCGGTCCTGTCGTGGAACGCGTCGATCTCGGCGTAGGTCGCGGGGATGCGGGTGTCCTCAAGCCACGGCAGGGCCTCGCGCAGCAGCGCCGATTGCCGCTCGGCGGTCTGTTCGGCCTTGCGGCGGAGCAGACCGCGCGTGAACGGGTTCGCGTTCTCGGCCTTCAATGCCGCGTCGTGCGCGGGTTCGAGGATCTCCTGCACGCGCACCTCGTCGGCGGATGGCAGGTCGCGCAACCTCTGGCGGATGGTCTCGCGCAGCCGTTTGGCGTCTTCGAGTTGTTCCTCCAGTGTCTTGGGCGCATCGCTCTTCCTCGGCTCCGGTGCGGGCTTCGCGGGCCGTGGCTCCTCCGGTGCCGTTTCCGGCTTTCGTGGGGCATCCTGCGGCTTCTCTGCTTTCGCCGTGGGTTCCGGCGTGGGTTGCGCCTGTTCAGCCCTCTGCGGGGTCTTCTGCGGCTTTTTCGTCTCCGGCGCGGGTTCGGGTGCGGTTTTCGCCTGTTCGACCGTTACGGGGACGTTTGCGGTGGTTTCCGGCTTGTTCAGGTCGTGCAGGAGCCGGTCGGGGTGTCTGGTGCGCACGATGCGCATCCCGTCGAACGCGTCGCCGATGTCGTCGCACACCTGACACGTGAGGCGTTCCAGCTGGCGGCCGATTTCCCTGACCTTGGCCTTCAGGTCGGCGATATGCCGGTTCGCGGCGCGGATCCGGTCGTTGATGGCCGTGAGGATGCTGTGGCCGCCGCGTTTGGTGATATCGCGCGCGGCGTAGCCCTCGTGGATGGTGGGCAGTCGGTCGATGCCCTGCGCTTCGAGGCTCCTGTGGTCGATTCTCACGCCGTCGGGCAGCATGAGGTTGCATTGCGTCGCCCAGTCGGCGCGTAGTTTTTCGAGGAATTCCTTGGAATCGAGCGGGTTGTTCGACACCGTGACGCGTTTCCACTGCTTGCGGTTCCTGGCCCCGACCTTCTGCCTACCGGTGGCGGGGTCGATGACGGGGATCCGCTGGCCGTTCGCGTCCAGGGCGAACTCGCTTCTGCTCTTCGCGGCCCATTTGCCGGTCTTGGGGTCGATCCTCCGGTTGGCGACGAGGATGTGCGCGTGGGGGTTGTTGCCCTGCTGGTCGGTGTGGATGGCGTACGTGACCGCGTAGCCCTTGCAGGCGAGGTTCAGGGCGATGAAGTCCTCGACCGCGCGGATACGGTTCTCCGCGTCGAACTCGCGGGGCAGGGCCACCATGATCTTCTTCGCGGGACGCGCGTCCACGCGCCTCTCCGCTGCCTCGACCGCGTTGAACAGGCGTTCGGGGTCGTTCCACTCCTCCGGCGCTCCCGCCGGCAGCATCGTGCCGACGTGCTCCACGCGCTCCCTGCGCCCGTACCCGTAGGAGGTCAGGCCGAGCCGTTCGTCGCGCATCTTCTGCGAGGTGATGTACGAGGCCGAGGCGACGGCGCTGGAACCGGCCGCGCGGGACACGTTCGACACGTGCATCGAGTAGATCGCCACGGGTCAGCCTGCCTTTCGATTCTTATTCAAACCTGTTCTTTCGCAGTGTTTGATGGTCGATTCCTGTTTCATCGGGTGCCGTTGCCTGCCGGCTGGCTGTACCGGAGGTTTCGGGGGCGTCATCCTCCGCAGGCATGAGTTCGGGATAGTTCGCCATCCCTACATGAAGTATGTTCAATGCGGCGTTGAGGTCACGATCCATGACCGTGCCGCATTGTTCGCACCGGTAGGTGCGTTCCGAAAGGGGCATGGGTTTCCGGCTGCCGCAGTTGGAGCAGATCTGGCTGGATGGGTACCAGCGGTCGATGTCGCGTACCGTGGTCTTGTAGGCGAGCTGCCGGTGCAGTTCGTTGAGCGAGCAGTCGGATATCGACTTGGCCAGCCGGTGGTTTGAGATCATGCCCTTGACGTTGAGGTTTTCCATGAAGCAGACCCGGTTGTCGCGGGCGATCCGATTGGAGGCCTTGTGCAGCCAGTCGGATCGTTTCATGGCGGTCCGGTACTCGTATCGGGCGAGCAACACCTTGGCCTTGCGCCGGTTGTTGGAGCCCTTCTGCTTGCGCGCCAGGATGCGTTGCAGATGCTTCTTGCGTTTCTCCCGCCGGTACAGGGTCTTCGGATTGTCGATGACCTTGCCATCCGAGCAGACGGCGAGGCTTTTCACGCCCACATCGATGCCGAGGATGCCCGCACCTTGGTTTTCGCGCGCGGAATCCCTAATGTCGCATGATATGGACGCGAACCAGTAGCCCGCCCTTCGGCTGACGGTCACGTTGTTGATCTTGTTCAACCTATTCTCATATCTGAACCTTTCCATGAGCCGTAGGCACAAGCCTTTCGGCAGTTTCAGGGTCTTCCCGCTCACGGATATCACCGATCCGTCGATGCGGAACGAGTCGCGGATGCCTTTCCTGTGGAATCGGGGATGCCTGGCCGTATGCCGGTACATGTTCCGGAACGCGGTGTCGAGATCCCTGATGGCGGCCTCGGGCACCCATTTGCTGGTCCGGGTGATGAACGGGAACGCTTCGCGTTTGATGGAGTTGAACCATTTCTTGATCGAATAGTAGTTGTGCTTCACCCCGTTCTCGTAGTCCCTGTCCCATTGGTCGAGGCACGTGTTGTACGCGAGTCGGCTCACCCCGCACCATTGGGCGAGGATGTTCGACTCGAGGTCATTGGTTTTCAGCCGGGTCTTGAACGTGCGTTGCATCAGTCTTCCCCGTCCCCGCAGTCGCCGAGGAGGTCGCGGCTCGTTTTATACCTCCGCAACCCGTAAAGACGGCACGAGTAGGTGTGGATGATGCTCATCAGATCCTCCACCATCTCCTGCTGCGGGCTCATGTCCGTACGGTTGGCGACGATGATCCGCGCACCGTACTCGTCGGCCAGGTTCTTCACGAGGTCGAACCCGAACCGGGCGAGCCGATCCTTGTGGGCCACGATCACTACGCCTATCTGCCCGTCGATGATTCCGTTGACGAGTTTCAGGAACTTGGGCCGGTTGAGGTTCATGCCGCCACCGATCTCCTCCCACACCTCGTACACGTAGCCTCTGGCCGTAGCGAAGTCCATCATCGCCTTCTTCTGATCGGCCAAATCGCTTTTCTGCCCGGCGCTGCTGACACGGCAGTAGACCACGCATTTCTTCTCCGGGTTCTGATGCTGCAATCCCAGCAGTTTCGCCACGTCCTCCTGCGAGTAGCGTCGATGCCCGCCGTCCGTGCGGACGGGGCTGATCACGCCGCGCTGTTCCGCCCGGTAGGCGGTCGAAGCGCTCACACCGGTGCGTTCAAGGAACTCGCACAGGCTGAAATAGGTCATATTGAATAGTATGTCATAAATATGAATAGATATTAAATATCTAAGCTATGCTCCCTCATCAGAGGGAGCTTCTTTTGTGTGTAAAGGAGGCAATATGCCAACTCCGGAATTTGTGCTGGAACTGCGCAAGAAGATCGGCCATGATCTGCTGTGGCTCAATGGAGTGACCGGTTGCGTACTCAACGATCAGGGACAGTTGCTGCTGGGTCGCCGTTCAGACACGGGCGAATGGGCGATGGTCTACGGCATCAACGAACCGGGCGAACAACCGGCGGACACGGTGGTACGTGAAATCAAGGAGGAGACCGGCATTGATGCCATTGTCACCGATTTGGTGGCCGTCACCTCGTCGAATCGAATCATCACCTACGCCAATGGCGACAACACCATGTACATGGACCATTCGTTCCTGTGCGCACTGAAGCCCGGTGGCAATGCCAAGCCGTTTGTGGGCGACGAGGAAAGCCTCAGCGTCGGCTGGTTCGACCTGGATGACTTGCCCACTCCCCTGGCGGCCAGCACGAGCGAGCGATTGAAGCTGTTCCACACCTACATCGAGAACAAGAAGCACGGCGACGCCCACGCCCTATTCCAGTTCGACGGACAGCAGTACTGAAAACAGATAAGGAGCTCCCCCTGATGAGGGAGCTCCTTATGCATTACGCCTCTTGAGCCAAAAGTTCGTGGAGGTGGGCGCGGTGCTGTTGCTGTTCGCGCGGGTCGGGCACGGGCAGCGAGGCCAGCAGCTTCTTGGTGTACGGGTTCTCCGGATGCTGCATAATCTGGTCGGCATCGCCGTGCTCCACGATCTGGCCCTTATGCATCACCATGATGCGGTCGGCGAGCATATCGACCACCGCCAGATCATGGGTGATGAACAGGCACGCGAAGCCGATTTCCGCCTGCAGTCGCTTGAACAGCTCCAACACCTTGGCCTGCACCGACACGTCCAATGCAGAAGTCGGCTCATCGGCGATCAGCAGCGACGGCTTCAACGCCAAACCTCGTGCCAAAGACGCCCTCTGGCGCTGGCCGCCGGACAGCTCATGCGGGAAACGGTTCATGTAGGCGCGCGGCAGCTGGACCATCTCCAGCAGGTCACCCACATAGTTCTTGGCCTCGGCCACGGAACCGTACTTGTGGTGCACGAGCAGCGGCTCGGCCACGTTCTCCGCGATGGTCATCAGCGGGTTGAACGAGGAGCCCGGGTCCTGGAACACGAAACCGATGTCCGCGCGCTTGGGCTTGAAGTCACGCTCCTTGACGCCGTTCATCTCGATGCCGAGCACGTTCAGGGAGCCGCCGGACACCTTCTGCAGGCCGGCGATGGCGCGGCCCGTGGTGGACTTGCCGGAACCGGACTCGCCCACCAGGCCCAGCACTTCGGAGCGGTGGATGGTGAAGTTCGCGCCGTCCACGGCCTTGAAGTCGGGCTGCATGAGGTGGCCCGGGTACGTGATGGTCAGGTTCTTGGCCTCGACGGCGAGCGGCTGTTCGCGCCAATCGGCCTTGCGCTCGATCGGCTTGCCCTCGCGGTCGCGTACGACCAGCTTCTGGCCGATGCGCGGCACGGCACCCAGCAGTCGCTTGGTGTAGTCGTCCTTCGGATGGTAGAAGATCTGCTCCACGTCGCCCTGCTCGACCACGTGGCCGCGGTACATGACGATCACCTGGTCGGCGATGTCCGCGATCACACCCATGTTGTGGGTGATGATCAGCACGGAGGCGTCGAACTCGTCACGGGCGAGGCGTAGCAGGTCGAGGATTTCGGCCTGCACGGTCACGTCGAGGGCGGTGGTGGGCTCGTCGGCTAGGATCAGGCCGGGGTTCAGCACCAACGCCATGGCGATGACGATGCGCTGCTTCTGGCCGCCGGAGAACTGGTGCGGGTAGTAGTCCACGCGGGTTTCGGCATCCGGGATGCCGACCTTCTTCAGGATGTCGATGGCCTTGGCGCGCAGTTCCTTCTTGTCCTTCATGCCGTGGGCGCGCAGGCCCTCTTCAATTTGCCAGCCGATGGTGTACACCGGGTTCAGCACCGAATTGGGCTCCTGGAACACCATCGCGGCCTCGGAGCCACGCACTTCGCGCAGCTGTTCGCCGCTCAGGGAGAGCACGTCCAGCGAATCGGAGCCATCGCGCTTGGACAGGTAGACGGCACCGGAGGTGGTGGCCGTCTCCGGCAGCAGCTTGATGATGGAGCGTGCGGTCACGGACTTGCCTGAGCCGGATTCGCCGACAACGCCGACCACGGTCTTGCGCGGGATGGTGAAGTTCACGTCCTCGACGGCCTTGATGGAGCCGGCGTCGGTCATGAAGGAGACGGACAGGTCCTTGATATCGGCAAGATTCTTGTTGTCTTCGCTCATCTCTCACTCCTTGCCTTCCGGCTTGCCTTCGCCGGTCCATTCGGAGGCGACGATGGTCGGGTCATGGTCGGTGGCGGTGGCCGGCGGGTCGACGTTCGCGTCGAGTTCGGCGATCACCTCGTTGCGTGCGGACGGCTTCTCGTTTGGGTCGACGGACGTGTCTTCGATCGATCCGACAACTTCGCCGGCGGACTTGCGGGCGCGCAGACGCGGGTCGGCCAGATCGTTGAGCGATTCGCCCACGAGCGTGATGCCGAGCACGATGAGCACGATGGCGATGCCGGGGAACACGGCGGTCCACCAGATGCCGGCGGTCACGTCGGAAACCGAGCGGTTCAGGTCGTAGCCCCATTCGGCGGCGGCGGTCGGCTCGATGCCGAAGCCGAGGAAGCCCAGGCCGGCGAGGGTCAGGATGGCTTCGGACGAGTTCAGCGTCAGGATCACCGGCAGCGTGCGGGTGGAGTTCTTGAACAGGTGCTTGGTCATGATGCGCCAGGTGGAGGCGCCGACCACGCGCGCGGACTCGACATACGCGGATTCCTTGATGCGGATCACTTCGGCGCGAATTGTGCGGAAATACTGCGGGATGTACACCACGGTGATGGAGATGCCGGAGGCTAGGATGCCGCTCCACAGGCCGGACTGGCCGTGGGAGATCATGATGGCCATCAGAATGGCGAGCAGCAGCGAGGGGAAGGAGTAGATGGCGTCGGCGATCATTACCAGAATGCGGTCCACCCAGCCACCGTAGTAGCCGGACACCAGGCCGAGCAGCACGCCGGCGAAGATGGAGAGCAGCACGGCCACGACGATGGCGATGACGGCGGTGCGGGCGCCCCACACCACACGGGAGAACACATCGAATCCGGCGGCGGTGGTGCCCCAGATGTGTTCGGCGGAGGGCGCGGCCTGCGCTGGGAAGGACGTGCCGTCGGCGGCCTTGATCTGGGCGTGGTCGTAGGGGGCGATCAGTGGGGCGAAGAGGGCCACGAGCAGGAAGAATGCTGTGATCGCGAGGCCGGTGATCAGCATGCCCTTCTGCCAGCCGACCGCCACGCGCAGTTCCTTGATGATTGGAATCTTGGTCCAGAACGGCGTCGTGGTGCTGACGTTGAGCTTGGTGAGGCGGTCGTCACCGGGAACGGTGATCTTGTCTTGGGATGTGGTGGTCATCTCAGTACCTCACTCTCGGGTCGATAAGCGCGGCGATGACGTCGACGAGGAAGTTGACGACGGCCACGATGATGGCGATCAGAATCACGATGCCCTGCACGGCCACGAAGTCACGGGCCTTCAGGTACTGGGACAGCATGAAGCCCAGGCCCTTCCATTCGAAGGTGGTTTCGGTCAGGACCGCGCCGGCGAGCATCAGGGCGATCTGCATGCCCATGACGGTGATGATCGGGATCAGGGCCGGCCGCCAGGCGTGCTTGTTGAGCAGGCGCTTTTCGGAGATGCCGCGCGAACGGGCGGCCTCGACGTAGCCGGAGTTGTAGGTGGAGATGACGTTGGTTCGCACCAGTCGGATGAACACGCCTGCGGTCAGGAGGCCCAGGGCGATGGTCGGCAGCACGGCGTGGCGCAGCACGTCGACGAGCACGTTCATGTCGCCGAGCTGGATGGCGTCGATGATGTAGAAGCCGGTCGGCGAGACCAGGCGGGTGAACTGCATTTCGGAGTTCAGGTCGGAGCGGCCGGAGGCGGGCAGGATGTTGAGCCAGACGGCGAAGATGAGCTTCAGCACGAGGCCGAGGAAGAACACCGGGGTGGCGTAGCACAGGATGGCGAAGGTGCGGATGCCGGCGTCGGCGGCACGGTCGCGCTTGCGGGCGGCGAGTCGGCCCAGGCCGATGCCGACGATCAGCGCCACGATCAGGGCGAGGAAGGCCAGTTCGAATGTGGCGGCGCCGTAGTGCGTAAGGATGCTGATCACCGGCTGGTTATCGGTCAGTGTCGTGCCGAGGTCGCCGTGCAGCAGGCCGCCAAGATAGTCGACGTATTGCACGATCAGCGGGCGGTCATAGCCGGCCGCGTGGATGCGCTGCTGGAGTTCGGCGGGTGTCAGGCGGCCGCCCAGGGCGGCGGAAATCGGGTCGCCGGTGGCGCGCATCACGAAGAACACGATGGTGACCAGAATGAAAACGGTGGGGATAATGAGAAGGAACCTCGTCAGCACGAAGCGGAAGAAACTACCTGACAGTCGGTTCTTCTTCGTCTTGGCTTTCGCCGGAGTGGTGCTGGAGGTCGCTGTGGCGCTGTCTGACACGCGATGCTCCTTGGTGTTGGTAATCGGTATATAAAGCAATAAAGGCTCCCCTCTCCGAGGGGAGCTGGTGGCGAAGCCGACTGAGGGGAGTCATACGAGTTGGGCTTCCCTCAGTCTGCCGTCGGCAGACAGCTCCCCCTCAAAGAGGGGAGCTCATGCTGGATCAGCCCTTGGTGACGGAGGCGTAGCGGAAGCGGAAGGAAGCGTCGAGGGTGACGCCCTTCACGGAGGTGCCGGTGACGGCGACCTGGGCACCCTGCAGCAGCGGGATGGTGGAGAGGTCTTCGGTCTCGAGCTTCTGGATCTGATTGAGGATGTCCTCACGGGCGGTGGCATCCTTCTCGCCGGCCTGCTTGACGATCAGGTCGTTGACTTCCTTGTTGGAGTAGCCGTTGTTCACGAAGTTGCCGTCGCGGAAGAACGGGGACAGGTAGTTGTCCGGGTCGGAGTAGTCCGGGAACCAGCCGAGCTGGTAGACCGGGTACACACCGTCGGAATCGTCGGTGACGACACGGTCCTTGGAGTACTGGGTCCATTCGGTGGACTGCAGGTCGACCTTGAACAGGCCGCCTTCCTCAAGCTGGGACTTCAAGGCCGCGTACTCGTCGGCGGAGGCGGAGCCGTAGTGGTCACTGTTGTACTGGAGCTTCAGGTCGACCGGGGTGGTGACGCCCGCATCGGCGAGGACCTTCTTGGCCTTCTCGGTGCTGGGCTTGCCGTTGCCGTCACCGTAGGCGGACTTCAGCGTGTCGTTGTGGCCGGCCAGACCGTCCGGGATGAAGGAGTACATCGGGGTGTAGGTGCCCTTGTAGACCTTGGTGGAGAGCTCTTCGCGGTCGATGAGGTTGGCGACGGCCTGGCGCACGGCCTTGGCCTTGTTGGCGTCGGCGTCGGGCTGGGACTCGCCGTAGGGCTGAATCTTGAAGTTGAAGGCGATGAAGCGCTCCTCACCACCCGGGCCCTTGACGACCTTGACCTTGGAGTCCTTGGAGAGGTCCTCGATGTCGGTCGGGCTCAGGGAGCGGTAGGCCACGTCGACCTGGCCTTGCTGGACGGCCATCTTCAGGTTGGAGGCGTCGGCGAAGTACTTGACCTGCACGGCGGAGTTCTTGGCCGGAGTCAGGCCCTTGTAGGAGTCGTTCTTAGCGTAGGCGGCGGACTCGTTGATCTTGAAGGCGGTCAGCGTGTACGGGCCGGCGAAGGCCTTCTTGGAGACGATGGTGTCGGCGTCGGTGAGCTTGTCGGCGTCGAAGGTATCCTCATCGACGATCGGGCCGGCGGGGCTGGACATGACCTGCTTCAGAGTCACGTCGAAAGGCACGGAATCCTTGAACACCACGGTGGTGTCGTCCTTGGCGGTCACGGATTCGACGTTGGCGAGCAGGGAGCTCGGGCCGTTCGGGTCGTTGATCTTTTTGATGCGGTCGTAGGAGAACTTGACGTCGGAAGCGGTCAGGTCGTTGCCGTTGGCAAACTTCAGGCCGTCCTTGAGCTTGACGGTGAATTCGGTGCCGTCATCGTTCCAGGTACCGTTATCGGCGGCGATGTCCGGGCTCAGTTCGGAGGTGTTGTAGTCCTGGGCGTATAGGAACGGGAACACTTGGATCTGCACAGCGTGGGAGCCGTTGTCGTAGGAGCCGGCGGGGTCCAGGCTGGTGATCTTATCGGTGGTGCCGATGGTGATGGCGTTGCCGGAATCGGCGGCGGTGGTGTCATCCTTCACACCGCCGCAGGCGGTCAGGGATGCGATGGCGGCCACGGAGACGGCGGCGGCCAGAATCTTCTTGGAATGCAACAGGAATCCTCTCTCATAACTTGTTTCCACGTCATCACTGTGGGCGTGGATTACCGCCTGACTATGGTGCGGATGTGTTACCCCTGCGTTTCCATAGTCATCGACTTATGTTTCGCTTGTGGCGATCATGGCCGGTCTTATGCGGTATCGAGCAGTATTACGGATTCTTGTATTACGACGTGAATAACGGTCACATGGTGAGACGAATACACTATCATCTCACCATGTGACCATGTTCGTAGACGGATGCCTCCATCCGTCAACCGGTCGGTTTACTGCTACTTGAGCTTGCGGCCCGCGCACCACACCTGTTCGACCGTCCAGTCGGCCGGGTCCGTGAGGTTGAAATCGGCGGCGAAGCCGGGGGCGATGAGGCCGATAGGCGCCCCGGTGACCGGGTTCGGCCGGTCGAAGCCGAACGCCTTGGCCGGCGTCAGAGTGGCCGCCTCGACCGCGTCCACCGGGCTGAAGCCCAGTTCGTCCACCGCGCGGCGCACGGCGACTTCCAGCAGCAGGGTGGAGCCGGCGATGGCGCCGTTGGAGACCAGACGCGCATGCCCATCAACCACGTTCACGTCCAGTGCGCCCAACTTGTAGGCGCCGTCCGGGCAGTCGGTTGCGGCCATTGCATCGGTTACGAAGGCCGTACGATGAGGTGCGAACCGGAAGGAGAGGCTCACCATCGGATCCTGCACGTGGAATCCGTCGTTGATGAGCTCGATGGTGACGCGCGGATCCTCCACCGCGGCCGGAATCGGACCGGGCTCGCGGTGGTGCAGGCCGTTCATCGCGTTGAACATGTGGGTCATGATGCCCGCGCCCGCGTCGAAGCCGGCTTTGGCGGTCTCGTAGTCGGCGTCGCAGTGGCCCACGGCCGGCACCACGCCGGCAGCGGCGAACTGGCGGATGGCGGAGATGCCGTGGGGTAGTTCGGGGGCGATGGTGATCTGACGGATGCAGCCAAGCTTGCCGGAGGCGGGGTCGGCACCGGAGGCCTCAAGCATCTTATCGACGATGTCGGGCACCGGGTCCTTGAGGCATTCCGGGTCATGTGCGCCTTTGCGAGCCAGGGCCAGGAACGGGCCTTCCAGATGGCAGCCGAGAATGTCGGGGCGGCCGGACTCCATTTTGCCGCGGACCGTGCGGATGTTCCGGCAGATCACGTCCACGGGATTGGTGATCAGCGAGAGCATCTGACGCGTGGTGCCGTGCACGGCGTGACCGGCACGTGCCACGTCGATGCCATCCGGCCCGTCGTCGAAGCTTTTCTCCCATGCGCCGTGCGCGTGGATGTCCACGTAGCCGGGGGTCAGGATACGGCCTTCAGCATCAACGACCGCATTGCGATCGGCCGGGTCGAGCCCCACCGTACGGCAGTAGTGCTCAAAGGCCTCCTCCCCCGTGCCGGCCGCCACGATGACGCCGGCGGCATCGGAGACGGCCCAATATCCGCGCCGTTCGCCGCGCGCATCCACCTTGCGCGCGTTGCGAATCGCCACCGGAGCCGGCTTGCCCTCCAGTGCCGCGGTCACGCGCGAGACTATCTCGTTCCTATCAGACATGTTGTTCTCCTTACCGCTCATGCGCTCCCGCTGGCGGGAGCTGGCTCGCGAAGCGAGACTGAGGGTGGTCCAATCGGGAAGCAATACACATATGCCGCCGCCGATAACCACCCTCAGTCTCATTACATTCGACAGCTCCCCTCACAAGAGGGGAGCCAGCACACGATAACTCAGATGCCCTGCCAGGCCGGCTTGTGGGTGTAAGCGTAGCGATAGTAGTCCTTGTGGCGCAGACGAGAGGCGGCATCCTCATCCACGATAATCGTGGCGTGCGGGTGCATCTGCAGTGCGGAAGCCGGGCAGAACGCGGACACGCCGCCTTCCACCGTCTCCTCGATGGCTTCGGCCTTGCCGGCACCGAACGCCAGCAGCACGAGGTGACGGGCCTTCATGATCGTGCCAATACCCTGCGTGATGCAGTGGGTGGGCACTTGGTTGATGTCGTTGTCGAAGAAGCGCGCGTTGTCGACGCGGGTCTGTTCGGCCAAGGTCTTGACGCGAGTGCCGGAGGCCAGCGAGGAACCGGGCTCGTTGAAGCCGACGTGGCCGTCGGTGCCTATGCCGAGGATCTGCACGTCGATGCCGCCAGCGGCTTCGATGGCACGATCATAGGCGGGGCCGGCCAGCGCGACTTTGTCGCCGTCTTCGAGCGGAGTGCCGTTGAGTACGTCGCCGGGCACATGGACCTTGGCCGGGTCCAGGCCGAGCGGTTCGACCACGGTGCGATGGATGGTCGCATGATAGGACTCGGGATGGGTCAGCGGCAGTCCGATGTATTCGTCAAGCGCGAAACCACGCACGCCCGAAACGTCAATGGCCTCGTCCTTGACGATCTTGGCGAGCGCCTGATAGGCGGCCAGCGGGCTGGAACCAGTGGCCAGGCCCAGCACGGCCTCCGGCTTTGCTCTGATCAGGTCCGCCACGCAACGGCCGTAGATTTCGCCGGCCTCGGCTTCGTTCTTGACAATGATGATTTCCGGCATCGGTTTCCTCCAGTTCCGTGCGGCCCGCCCGATGCGAGTCGCTGTGCCGCTGCCCGTCTTGCGGATAATGGCAACATCCTTGTCACGTCCGGGTGATGTGCGGCGTTCCAACCGCCGTTCGGCATAGTGCCGATTGGCGATTCGCTATTTGTTAATGATACTAACAATTTTGGACCTTGTGAACACTCACGGTGTTTCCTGACGCTTCGCACA
>JAIJEI010000128.1 GCA_022739095.1 Bifidobacterium sp. | reverse complement strand
TCATGCTTGGTGGGGTCGAAGTCCTCGCCCTTTTCGCCGAACTTCTCGACGCCGAACTTCTCGAAGGCTTTGTCGATCTTGGTGGCAACGGCCTTGAACGAGTCGTCCATCTCGCTGTGTTCGCGAATGCGGTCGATATCGTCGAGGGCGGGCAGCAGCGCGGTCAGCACGTCGGTAATGCCGTGCTGGCGGAAGCGCTCCTGCTCCTTCTGCGTGCGATTGCGGTAGTTGATGAACTCCGCACGTTCGCGCTGCAGGGCTTCGAGGTAGTCTGCGGCTTCCTTCTTGGCCTTGCCGAGCGGGGTGAGAGTGTCTTCGGAATCGGAGGAAGGGGAATCGGACGAGCTGTCGCTCGATTCCTTTTCTCCGGCGTTCACAGGCTTCTCGCCCTCAGTCGCGGCCTTCGCCGCGCCAGCTCCTTCTTCAGAGGGAGCTTTTGCGGTCTCGGCGTTGGTCGAGTCCTGCGGCGCGGCGGAAGCGGCACCCTCAGCGGCCTGATCGGGATCCGGCAGGTCGTTCAGGTAGTCGTCCTTATTGAAATCGGACATCACTTGTTGTCCTTGTCGTCATCGTCGTCCACGACCTCGGCCTCGACGGTGTCGTCGTCGGAACCGGAGGCGGCGGAACCAGCGGAAGCGCCAGCAGCACCAGCGGCGCCAGCAGCACCGGCAGCAGCACCCTCGGCACCCTGCTGGGCGTAAAGCACCTGGCCGATCTTCTGAGCGGCGGTCATCAGCTCGGTCTGAGCGGTCTTGACCTTCTCAATGTCGTCACCCTTCAGGGCTTCCTTCAGGGCGTTGACCTTATCGGTGACTTCCTTGACGATGTCATCGGAGAGCTTGTCCTTGTTGTCGTTGACGAGCTTCTCAGTGGAGTAGGCGAAGGCCTCAGCCTGGTTGCGGGTCTCGGCGTCTTCCTTGCGCTGCTTATCCTCAGCCTCGTGAGCCTCGGCTTCCTTGACCATGCGGTTGATTTCGTCCTTCGGCAGGCCGGAACCACCGGTGATGGTCATGGACTGCTCCTTGCCGGTGCCCTTGTCCTTGGCGGACACATGCACGATGCCGTTGGCGTCGATGTCGAAGGTGACTTCGATCTGCGGGACGCCGCGCGGCGCCGGGGCGATGCCGGTCAGCTCGAAGGTGCCCAGCGGCTTGTTGTCGCGAGCGAACTCACGCTCACCCTGGTAGACCTGAATCAGCACGGACGGCTGGTTGTCTTCAGCGGTGGAGAAGACCTCGGAACGCTTGGTCGGAATGGCGGTGTTGCGGTCGATGAGCTTGGTCATGATGCCACCCTTGGTTTCGATACCGAGGGACAGCGGGGTCACGTCAATCAGCAGGACGTCCTTACGGTCGCCCTTGATGACGCCGGACTGCACGGCAGCGCCGACAGCCACAACCTCATCCGGGTTCACGGACTGGTTCGCTTCCTTACCACCGGTGAGTTCCTTGACCAGGTCCTTGACGGCGGGCATACGAGTGGAACCACCGACGAGCACCACGTGGTCGATGTCGCTCACGGAGATGCCGGCGTCGTGCAGCACGTTGTTGAACGGGGTGCGGCAGCGACCCAGCAGGTCGGAGGTCATTTCCTCGAAGTGCGCACGGGTCAGGGTCTCGTCCAGGTGCACCGGGGTGCCGTCAGGGGTCATGGCCAGGTACTGCATGGAGATGCTGGTGGAAGAGGAGGAGGAGAGTTCCTTCTTCGCCTGCTCAGCGGCTTCCTTCAGGCGCTGCAGTGCGATCTTGTCCTTGGACAGGTCGACGCCGTACTTGTTCTTGACTTCGGAGACCAGCCAATCGATGATCTTCTGATCCCAATCGTCGCCGCCAAGGTGGTTGTCGCCGTTGGTGGCCTGGACCTGGATGGTGGAGAAGCCGTCGTCATCCTTGCCGATCTCCAGCAGGGAGACGTCGAAGGTGCCGCCGCCGAGGTCGAAGACCAGGATGCGCTCATCTTCCTTGCCCTTTTCAAGACCGTACGCCAGTGCCGCGGCGGTCGGCTCGTTGATGATACGCAGCACGTTGAGGCCGGCGATCTTACCGGCGTCCTTGGTGGCCTGACGCTGGGCGTCGTTGAAGTACGCCGGGCAGGTGATGACCGCGTCGGTGACGGGCTCGCCCAGGTACGCCTCGGCGTCCCTCTTCAACTTCATCAGGATCTGCGCGGAGATCTCCTGCGGGGTCCACTTCTTGCCGTCGATCTCGGTGGTCCAGTCGGTGCCCATGTGGCGCTTGACGGAGGAAATAGTGCGGTCGACGTTGGTCACGGCCTGACGCTTGGCCACTTCGCCGACGAGGATTTCGCCGGACTTGGAGAAGGCCACCACGGACGGCGTGGTGCGGGCGCCTTCGGCGTTGACGATGACGGTGGGCTCGCCACCTTCGAGAGTCGCGATGCAGGAATTGGTCGTACCAAGATCGATGCCAACTGCGCGTGCCATAATGTGTGCTCCTTTGTGGGACTTGCGATTGCCCGGCCCGCGCCGCCGTTCGCCGCGACCTGTTCGGGTTGTGGCGAACGGTGCGCGCGAACCGTCTCGCACGTGTTCGTTCTTTCGTTCTTCGCTCGGGTTTCGGTCGGTTCCTTGTGCGGTTCCTCTCGGTTGTGGGGTTTGCGTTCGCAACCGCCCATTCCCGTGCTTCCAAAACTTGAGCCTACACCACTCAACTTTAAACCGCAAGCGCGTATTCCCGGATTCGGCAAAAAACCTGAGTGATTTTCACTCAGGTTTTTGCGAATCGTGGTGCACGGCGCGTATCGCGCCACCATCACACAGCCACCGGAAAACCGATCGCCCGCCGGGCGTCGGCTCGGCGGGCGATCGTTGTCCGGCGGCTGGACGACTCGGGATTGCCGGTCGTCCAGCCGGCCGAATCAGTTGTTCCTGGCGTTACGCGCGGCCTTGATGAGCATCGCGATCGCAACCAGCATCACGGCCGCGATGGCGATGGCCATGACGGCGGTACCGGTGGCGCCCAGGGCACCGAACGGGCCGGAGACCGCGGAATCGTTCGGCACCTTGCCCGAAGCGATCACGCCGTTCTTGTCGGTGCCCGGCTTCTTGTCGGCGGAGCCGGCGGCCGGCGCCTGGATGGCGACGGTCGCGACCTTGCCGGACTGGCGACCGGTGACGGTGAGCGTGTACTCGGCGCCTTCCGACATCTTGTCGAGCGCGATCGAAGTGGTCTGCGCGGGCTTGACGCGCACGCCGGACAACGGGGTGCTGGAATCGGACTTGGACACCACGGCGCCGTTCTTGTCTTTCAGCTCGTAGCTGAGCAGCGCGTCGCCGTTGAAGCCGTCGACGTTGGCGACGTACTTGCCGGCCTGTGTACGGGCGACCTTCACGGTGCCGTCCTTGGAGAGCGCGTTCTGCTCGTCGGGGGATGTGGCCAGGCCCAGGGCGCCGGCGATGGTGTAGAAGTTATCGGTCTGATCGGTCAGGCCGATAACACGCTGGGCGCCGGGGCCGGAAGCGGCGATGCGCAGCTGGGTGCTGGTGTGCTCCATGTCGCCGCCGTTGTAGCCACCTTCGGCGTCAGTGGAGGCTTCCTGGGCGGTGCCGTAGGAGACGACCATGTTGTTGCCATCGGCGGACTTGAGCACAGTGGACAGCGCGTAGGCCGGCTGGGCGTTGAGGACCTGGGAGGTGTGCGCATGATCGGCGGTGACGATCACCAGCGTGTTCGTGAGGTCCACGTTCCTGATGGCGTAGGCGATGGCCTGGTCGAAGTCGTCGATCTCGCCGATCTGGCCGCAGGCGTTGGCGTTGTGGTCCTGCTTATCGATCGAGGCGCCTTCGACCTGCAGGAGGAAGCCGTTCTTCTGGCCGTTCGGGTTGGCGTTGAGCAGATCGAGCGCCTTCTTGGTCATGTCCTTGAGCGAGGCGCCACGGTTGCCGAGCCAGGCGTCATTCGGGGTGCACACGGTCGGGTTGGCGTCCTTGGCCGGATCCTTGGCGGTGGCCTTGAACGGGTTGAACTTGGTCGGCATGTTGCCGTCGCTCATCAGGGCGAGCACCGGCTGGCCATCCTTGTACTGCAGGGCATTCATCGCGGCCGGGTCGTTCTCAACGGTCTGGAAGCCCATGTCCTTGGCCTGTTCCCACACGGTCTTGCCCTTGTATTCGCCGCCCTGCACGGTCTGGCGGAAGTACTTGGAGCCACCGCCGATGGTCACATCGGCGCGGGTGTCGAGCAGCTGCTCGGAGATGGAGCCGATGCCGCCGTTCTCCTTGAGCTGGTTGGCGAGGCACTGCTTGGAGGCGTTGTTGGAAGTGCCGTCGGTCTTGCCCTGCGGGCCGTAGCAGGCGCGCTCGGTGGAGTGCGATTCCAGCACGGCCGGGGTGGCGTCCTGGATCTCCGCGGTGGACACGTTGCCGGTGGCCTTGCCGGCGGCCTTGGCCAGCTCGAAGAGGTTCAGCTGCGGGTTGCCGTAGATGTCGACGTCGACGGCGTTGTTGTAGGTCTTGGTGCCGGTCGCCCATGCGGAACCGGACGCGGAGGAGTCGGTGACGGGGGTGAGCTTGCCCGGGTTGGGGTTGGCGACCAGCTTGCCGGCGCCGTGCTTGGCGAGCTCGGCGACCGACTTGCCGTTGGGGCTGTAGGTGTCGTTTGCGGCATCGACAGCAAACGCCGGAGCGGCGAGCGCGCCGAGCGTCGCGATGGAGGCGACCGCCGCGACGGCGCCCGTCAGAGCCTTGTGATTGCCCATTGTTCTTCCTTCTTCCATGCAGTGTCATCTGCGCCGTACGGCCACGCGCTTCCGGCCGCGCCCGTTCGGCCGCGTCCGTCGTCGTCACGCCATTCAGCTCCGCGGAACCGTTCCGCACCTGCATTGCTTGGATCTTTCGATTCCGGCTCCCACGGTAGGCATCACAAGCCAACGTTCGGCTACCGTAAGAAGAACGCCGGATGAACATTCTCCGTCGAATCGGGCCACGGCATCATCGCCGCATGAACCGGCAAGGCCGCCGTTCCGAAGGTATCGGAGCGGCGGCGCCGGCCCCGGATGCCCTGGCCACGTGCGACGCGATGATCGACGTGATGCGCTTCTGGCTGGCCCGCGGCGCGGACGGTTTCCGAGTGGACACCTCTCCTCATCGCCATGAATCCGGGCCGCCACAGCAAAACCGTGGACCTCCTGTCGAACGCGCTCTCCCCCGATGTCACCATGCTGCTCAGCCTCGGCGAACCGGTCGTGGGCGACGGGCAGCTGACGCTCTCCCCTCAGTCGTTCGCCGTGCTCGGATAGCCTGCCGACCACCCAACTCACCGACCATATTGCAATCGTTGTCAATATGAGTTACGGTAAAGGCGGGACAGCTCGAACATTGGTCTGTCAGATTGCCGGAACCTCAAGGCAGAGCGGCCCTCGAACAGCAATGCAAACGACTAGCAGTACCCGACTTGCGAGCAAGGAGTCATCATGACCGACGTGTACGGCAACGACGCAGCGACCAGCACCGGCACCATCGCAGACACCACCAACGACGCCGCTTCCGCTGCCCCGCAACGTACGGAAAGCGCGGAACGACTCGCCCGTCCGCTGGTCAAGCTGGCCAAAGCCTGCGGGCTTTCCACCTCGTTCATCGACCAGCTCGGCACCTATACCGAAATCAGCGATGCGGCCTTGGTCGCCGTGCTCAAGGCCCTCGATGTGGACGCATCCAGCGACGAGGCCATCGCACGCTCCATGACCCAACTTGAGGCGGAAAACAGCAAACGTTTGCTCCCCTCCACCATCGTCGCCACCACCGGCAAACCGACCGGCATCACCCTGAACTGTTCGTCGGACGCGGACATCACCGCCTCCATCAAGCTGGAGGACGGCACCGCGTTTGGCCACTTTGCCCTGCTGCCGAACGTCAATTCCGGCAAGCCGGACTTGACCATCGCCCCCGATTTGCCGATGGGCTACCACACACTGACCGTCACGGTGGACGGGCGCGAGGGCAAGGCGGCCATCATCGCCGCCCCCGCGCGCATTCCCGTGCCGGAGGCAGTCGCCAAGCACCAGCGGTGGGGCTGGATGACGCAGATGTATTCCGTGCGGTCCCGCGAATCGTGGGGCATCGGCGATTACGGCGATCTGAAGCTGCTGCTGGCGGACGCGGCCGACAAGTCCAAAGCCGACTTCATGCTCATCAACCCGATTCACGCCGGCGCGCCGATTCCGCCGCT
>JAIJEI010000127.1 GCA_022739095.1 Bifidobacterium sp. | reverse complement strand
GAGGACCCCACTCGCTACGCCTTGCCCGACATGGCCACCGCCAAGCGCGAGGCCAATATCCTGACCGATCTGGAGCGTCTGGCCTCCCTCAATGAGGCCGCCGGCATTCCCGTTGGCGATGACGGTCTGCCTGCTCCCGACTACAATCGCCACAGCTGCGGCTCGTTCTTTATGAATCCGATTCTGACCGCCGACCAAGCGGCGGCCCTGCCCGAAGATGCGCCGAAGTTCGACGCGACTCTGCCTGACGGCACTCCCGGCGCCAAGACGTCCGCCGCCTGGCTCATCGACCATGCCGGCTGCCATAAGGGATATAAGGTCGATGCGAACGCGCCGGCCAGTCTATCCACGCAGCACACGCTGGCCTTGACCAATCGTGGGGGAGCGAGCGCGGCCGATATCGCGGCCTTGGCGCGTGCGGTTCAGCAGGCGGTCAAGAGCGTGTTCGGAGTGGACTTGGTGCCCGAACCGGTCTGCGTCGGCGTGCTGTAATCGCACTGTTGGTTGATGGAGTGGGGTGTTAATCCCATATATTGCGGCCTCTAAGTCTTATTAATAGACAAGACACACGGGCTCTTCTATACTCGATTGTCGGTATTGTGCGCATTCGGTGCACAAACAACAGAGAATAAAGAAGAGCACTATGCAACTGTTCCGTACAAAATCCGTCGAACAGACCATTGCCGAAACAGGTGAAGAGGGCCGCAAGCTCAAGCGCAACCTGACTTGGTGGGATCTGTCAATCATGGGCGTGGCCGTAGCCGTGGGAGCCGGCATCTTCTCGGTGGGCGCGCAGGCCGCCGCCTTTCACGCCGGCCCGGCCGTGATCATCAGCTTCCTGATCGCCGGCATCGTGTGCGGCGCAGCCGTGATGTGCTACGCCGAATTCGCTTCGATGATTCCGGTGGCCGGCTCCGCCTACACCTTCACCTACACCACGGTCGGCGAGATCATGGCCTGGATCATCGGCTGGGATCTGATCCTGGAAATGCTGATGGCCGGCTCCGTGATTTCCAAGTATTGGGGCGTATACCTCAACGATTTCATGCGCCTGATGGGCTGGAACGCCAACACCAACCTGACGTTCGGCTCCTTCCATATCGATATCGCCCCGATTATCATCGTGGCGTTCTTTACCACGCTGCTCGTATTCGGCACCAAGATCGGCGCCCGCGTGGACGGTGCTATGACCGTGCTCAAGATCGCCATCGTGTTCTTTGTGGTGATCGTCGGCTTCTTCTACGTCAAGGCCTCCAACTTCACTCCGTTCATTCCGCCGAGCCAGCCGGCCTCCACCGTGGAAGGCTCCTCCGCCGTCACCGGCGTGATGACCCAGCCGCTGTGGCAGTTCGCCACCGGCATGACCCCGTCCGTGTACGGCGTGCCTGGCATCCTCTCGGGCGCGGCGCTCGTGTTCTTCGCGTTCATCGGATTCGACGTGGTGGCCACTGCCTCCGAGGAGACCAAGAACCCGCACAAGAACGTGCCGCTCGGCATCGGCGTGGGCATGCTGCTCATCATTATCATGTACATGCTCGTGGCCGTGGTGACCACCGGCATGGTCTCCTATGCCGATCTCGCCAAGCAAGACAGCCCCTCGCTGGCCACCGCCTTCGAACTGGTGGGTGCCAACTGGGCCGCCAAGATCATCAGCTTCGGCATCGTGCTGGGCTTGGCCACCGTGGTCATGGTGCTGCTGCTCGGCCTGACCCGTATCGTCTTCGCCATGAGCCGCGATGGTCTGCTGCCGCGCGGTCTGTCCAAGACCGGCAAGCACGGCACCCCGGCCGTTCTGCAGATCGTCGTCGGCGCGGTGGTGGCGCTTGTGGCCGCCTTCTTCGACATCGACGTGCTCTCCGACATGGTCAACATCGGCACCCTGTCCGCCTTCACGCTGGTGGCCATCTCCATCCCGATTATGCGCAAGAAGCGCCCCGACCTGCCGCGCACTTTCAAGATGCCCGGCAACCCGTGGATTCCGATCCTCATCGCCGTGGCCAACTTCTGGTTGATGCTCAACCTGTCCGTGCTCACCTGGATTCGTTTCGTGGTGTGGCTCGTGGTCGGCGTCGCCATCTACTTCGGCTACGGCTACTGGCATGCGCGCCTCGGCAAGGGCGACCTGACCGAAACGCTGTCCGCCGAAACCGATACGGCCGTTAACGGCTGAGAGCGAGGAGCGTCCCAACGGGCGCGTACCCTTGTATCAGTATTTGTTAAGGAGGATTCCATGCCATATGTAATCGCTCAGCCTTGCGTGGACGTCAAGGACAAGGCTTGCGTGGACGAGTGTCCCGTCGACTGCATTTACGAGGGCTCCCGCTCGCTGTACATCAACCCCAACGAGTGCGTCGACTGCGGTGCATGCGAACCGGTGTGCCCCACCGAGGCCATCTTCTACGAGGATGATCTGCCGGACGAGTGGGCCTGGTACAAGGATGCCGCTGTCAATTTCTTCGCTGAAGTGGGCGATCTGGGCGGCGCTTCCGCCAATGGCCCAATCGGCAAAGACCCGGAACAGGTCGCCGCGCTGCCGCCGCAGAACCAGTAAGCTGATTTGCGGATAAGCGCTGTTGTACACAGCGCATAGTTCGGATTGAACCCTCGGTCTATCACGGCCGAGGGTCGTGAACTGCTGTAGTTTTGTTTTGATTTGCTGTTATGTGATACGTTTTGCTGATGCGTGCGAGGGATTGGGCGGCTCTTGAGGGTTTGAACGAGCAGACGGTGTGGAAGTGGTGCCGTGAGAACCGTATGCCCGTTCCGGTGGAGAAGGCCGGGGGCGTGTGGCTGGTCCATGACCCGAGATACGAGGCTTCGGCCGCGCCTGCGACGGGTTCGCGCACCGTGTGCTCTGCGCGCGTCTCGTCTTCCGGTCAGAAGGCCGACCTGCAACGTCAGGCGGACCGGTTGAAGGCGGCGCATGATGCTTGAGGCAATCAAGGTCGCGTTGGACCCCACACCCGCGCAGGAGCGACGACTCCTATCCCATGCGGGCGCGGCCCGGTTCGCGTACAACGCGGGGTTGGCGCACGTCAAGGAAATGCTGGAGGCCAAGGAAAGACCGGAGTGGTCGCTGTACGCGCTGCGCCGCTGGTGGAACGCGAACAAGGATATGCTGGCCGTGGATGCGGACGGGACGCCGTGGTGGCGGGAGAACTCGAAGGAATCCTACAGCAGCGGTCTGGAGGCATTGTCCGACGCCCTGTCGAACTGGTCGAAAAGCCGCAAGGGCGAACGGAAGGGCCGCAGGGTCGGGTTCCCGAGATTCAAGGCGAAGGATCGCACCACGCCGCGGTTCGCGTACACGACCGGCAGCTTCGGCCTCGTCAGGGACGATCCGAAGGCGCTCAGACTGCCGCGCATCGGCCGCGTGCACTGCATGGAGAACGTCGCAGGACGCGTGAACGGGGCCAGGGTGCTGCGCATGACGGTGTCGTGCCGTGCGGGACGCTGGTACGCCGCGTTGACCGTCGAACGCGCCGCCCCGACGGCGAGGCGAACCCCGAAGGGAGGAGCGGTCGGCATCGATCTGGGCGTCAAGGCGCTTGCCACGCTCTCGGACGGCACCGTCATCGGCAACCCGCACACGCTCAAAACCGCTGAACGCCGGTTGAAACGCGCGCAGAAGGCGCTGGGCCGCAAGACCAAGGGGTCGAAGCGGCGTCTCAAGGCGCGCGCCAGGGTCGCCCGCATCCACGCGCGCATCGCGAACCGACGCCGCGACACGTTGGACAAGCTGACCACATGGCTCGCCGACACGTACTCGGACATCAGCATCGAGGATCTGAACGTGGCCGGCATGGTCAGGAACCATCGGCTCGCCAAGACGATCGAGGACGCGTCCTTCGCGGAACTGCGCCACCAATTGGAGTACAAGACCGCGAGGACCGGCGTGAGACTGCATGTGATCGACCGCTGGCACCCGTCCAGCAAGATGTGCTCGCACTGCGGGAGCGTGAAAGCCAAACTCTCCCTGTCCGAGCGAACCTACCATTGCGGGACCTGCGGTCTCGTGATTGACCGTGATCTGAACGCGGCCATCAACATCCAGGTCGCCGGGAGTGCCCCGGAGACCCTAAACGCGCATGGAGGGGACGGAAGACGGAACGACGCATCGCGTTGTGCAACGCAGGCCCCGGTGAAGTGCGAACCAAGCCGTGGCGAAAACCACGTGAGACTTGGAGCGGACGATCGCAAGAGCGTCCTGCAAGCTAAAACAAACTAGCTTGCAACGGTTCGTCGTATCTTAGGAACATACCGTCCAAGAAAGGGTTCTCATGGGCTTCCACGCATATTCGTCGCCATACGACTGGTCTCGCATCGCCGGCTTCAAAGCCACCGCCAAAACCGTGCCGGGTGGCATGATCGACCTGTCTGTAGGCTCGCCCGTGGACCCGGTGCCGAGCAGCGTCCAGCAGGCGCTGGTTGCCGGCGCAGACGACCCCAACGCCCATGGATACCCGGTCACCGCCGGCACCGCCGACCTTAAGGCCGCTATCGATACATGGTTCCGCGAACTGCGCGGGGTGGATCTGAAGTCCATCAACGCTGCCGCCGTACCCACCGTGGGTTCCAAGGAGGCCGTGGCACTGATGGCCAGCCTGCTGCACCTTGGCGAAGGCGATGTGGTCGTCCAACCGGCCGTCTCCTACCCGACCTACGAGATCGGCACCCAACTTGCCGGTGCCACCGTGGTCAAAGTCGATGATGTGACCGACGTCGATTCCTGGGTGAATATTCCGAACGTCAAGGCCATCTGGATCAACTCGCCGTGTAATCCCTCCGGCGAGGTCATCTCCGCTGACTGGCTGACCGACATCGTGGCCGCCGCCCGCCGCATCGGTGCCGTGGTGCTCTCCGACGAATGCTATGCGTTGATGGACTGGCGTTCGGTGCGCCGCAATACAGCCGCGTCCTCTGCGCCTGCATCTGCCGCGTCTGTGCCTGCCGTGTCTGTGCCTGCCGCACCGGTGGCCGAATCCAACGAGCCCGCATCCGATTCCGCATTCAGTCTCTCCGCCACGCCATGTGCCCTGAATCCACATGTGTGTGAAGGTTCGGCAGCTGGTATCCTGGTGCTCTACTCGCTGTCCAAGCAGTCCAACATGGCCGGCTACCGTACGGCTCTGATTGCCGGCGATTACCGGCTGGTCAAGGAAATGGCGGAATACCGCAAGCAGATCGGCCAGATTATCCCCGGCCCGGTCCAGGCCGCCATGGCAGCAGGCCTGAGGGACACAGCCGCCGTGCACGAGCAATGGGGTCGTTACCGTCGCCGTCTATCCGCGCTGGTTGACGCGCTGAAGGCGTATGGCTATTCGGCGCAGATGCCCTCCGGCGCGCTGTACGTATGGGTCAAGGCCAAGTCCGGCGACTGCTGGGCCGATATGGCCGAGCTCGCCAAAATCGGCATCATCCCCAGCCCCGGCGAATTCTACGGTGCTCCCGCATACCTGCGTTTCTCCGCCACCGCCACTGACGAGGCCATCCGCTCCGCCTGCGAACGTCTCACGGCGTAATGAGATCGTAAGTGGCGTTAAGCCGTTCATGCCCCAAACTGGGCGGCCTTGCTGCCGAATTTGCGGCGCACGGCATCCAGCGCGGCCTCGGCATCATGCAGACGTGCCTGTGAGGTCTGGCCGCGCGCGTCGTCGGCTTCTTCGAGCATGTCATCCAGTGAAGGCTGCACGGCCGTAGCCGCCGCCTCACTGAGCGAAGACGTGCTCATGCCAGCCAAGCGAATAGTTTTGGGCAGGGGAATGCCTGGCCCCGCCGAAATCGGCATGCCCAACATGATTTTCAACTGCCGCACGCATTCCGGGTACAGCACACCGGCCGTATCGGTCGGCCGCTCCATCGTAAAAGACCGGGTCTGATAGCTCAGGTCCGCGAACCGCAGCTTCACCGTCAGCGTGCGCGCCACCAGCCCCTTGCGCCGCAGTGTGCTGGCCACATCGTCGCAAGCCGAACGCAGCAGCCCACACACCACGCGCATATCGCGTGTATCCTCGGCCAGCGTCTCCTCGGATCCAATGGATTTCTCTTCGCGCACCGTGGTAATTTTGCGGGAGTCCAACCCGTGCGAGGCCGCCCATAATCCACGTGCCGCAGCCGGGGAGCCAGTGGCACGAGTCAATGCAGCCTCATCCAGCTGAGCCAATTCAGCCACCGAATGCACGCCCCAAGCATT
>JAIJEI010000126.1 GCA_022739095.1 Bifidobacterium sp. | reverse complement strand
GTCAATCTGAATACCGATACGCAGCGTTCGATCATGGTGCCCGATTTCTTTCAGCGTATGCTTGATGGTCATGGCGGTTCCTTCCGCGAAGCATTACGTGAGTTTTGCCGTGTGAGGATTGCTCCCGAATATCAAGAAGGTCTCCTGCGACTGCTTGACTACGATGTCGTCCGTAGCCGGCTCAAGTCGGAAGGTGCAGTGCAATGCGGTTACGTGAAGAACGACGGTGAGCGGTTCATGTTGACGATTCTTGCCGACAACAGATCCACGGACGAGACCATGTGGGTGTTCGAACGTAAGGACCTGCCGTAGCGGAAGGGCAGGTTGTTCGATGGATGATGGTGCCCGTTCCGCATCGTCAAGCTCGCCGGCGGCTTCAGACACGCCATCCAAACCCACCTCTTACACATGCCCTTACACGTCAAAATCGGAAGAGCCGAAATACTGCAACACACCGATTGTTGTATATGCAACTGTTGTATATGAGTCCCATTATTATGAATTGTTGCTTATACAACAATATGAGGTGAAGGTGCGGATGTATACGGCCCCGCATGGAATGGAGGGCAATGGATCAGCATATTCTCAGCATCGAGATGCGCGCGGTGACCAAAGCCGTTGACCGCTATCTGGACGAGAGCATGCCGCAAACCGCCCGGGAAACCACCGGCGGCAACGCGCATATCATCATGTTCCTGGCACGCAACCGCGACCGCGAGATATACCAGCACACCATCGAACAGAAATTCTGCATCACCCGCTCCACCGCTTCACGCGTGCTGGCCCTGATGGAGAAGAAAGGGCTGATTGCCCGCGAATCGGTGGCGCATGATGCCCGTTGCAAGCGTATCGTCCTGACCGATAAGGCGGATGCCATCGTCGCCGATCTCAAAGCGAACGGCGAGCGGATCGAACGGTTGCTGGTCGGCGGCTTCTCCGATAGCGAGAAAGCCGCTTTGCGTGACTACGTTGCACGCATGCGTGCGAACATCGAGCGCGCACAACGCGAATTTGAACATCAAACACTCCCTCAGTCACCTGTGGTGATGGCTCCCGATCAAGACGGGGCGGAGGTTGCTAACACGAAGGAGGAGAACGAATGAGCGATACCGCAGAGGCAATCGCGCAGGCGCGCAAAGCCGTCGAACCGGACAAGCCCAAACATGTACTGCGCACGCTGGGCCATTCGATTCGTGAATACAAGAAAGCCAGCATCCTGGCCCCGGTGTTCGTGGCGGTCGAAGGTATTCTGGAAATCCTGATTCCGACCATCATGGCTTCGCTGATCGATGAGGGTATCACCGGTGGCAGCATGCCGGCCACCGTCAAGTTCGGCGTGATTCTGCTGGTGTGCGCGATGGTCTCGCTGGGTGCCGGCTTCCTGTCCGGAAAGTACGCGGCCGTGGCCGGCGCGGGCTTCGCCAAGAACCTGCGCAAGGATCAGTTTGAAAAGGTGCAGGGCTTCAGCTTCACCAATATCGACCGGTTCTCCACCGGCTCGATCGTGACCCGCCTGACCACCGACGTGACGAACCTGCAGAACGCCTACATGATGATCATCCGATTGGGCGTGCGCGCGCCGATCATGGTGGTCGTGGCATGGATTTTCTCGTTCCGCATCTCCCCGTCGATCTCCATGGTGTTCCTGGCCTGCATTCCGGTTCTGGCCATCGGCCTGTTCGGCCTGATCGTGCTTGTGCACCCGGTGTTCGAGCGCGTGTTCCACACCTACGATGCGTTGAACAACGTGGTCGACGAGAACTTGCAGGGCATCCGCGTGGTCAAGTCCTTCAACCGCGAATCCTTCGAGGTCTCCAAATTCGGCCGCATCTCCCAGCGCATCTTCAAGGACTTCACCAAGGTCGAACGCATCATGAGCTTCAACATGCCGATCATGATGGTGTGCGTCTACGCCTCGATGATTCTCATCGCATGGATGGGCGCGCAGCAGATCGTCGCCTCCGGCAACAACGCGGCGCTGGGCCTGTCCACCGGCGAGCTGACCTCGCTGGTCACCTACGCAATGCAGATCCTCATGGCCATGATGATGCTGTCCATGATTTTCGTCATGGTGATTATTTCTCAGGCTTCTGCCGAGCGTATCTGCCAGGTGCTGCAGGAGGAAAGCACGGTGCGGAACCCGGCCCAGCCGGTCACGACCGTGGTCGACGGCTCCATCGAATTCGACCACGTCAGCTTCCGCTACTCCGGCAGTTCCGAAAAGCCCGTGCTCGACGACATCAACCTGAAGATTCGCTCCGGCATGACCATCGGCATCGTGGGCGGCACCGGCTCGGCCAAGTCGAGCCTGGTGCAGCTTGTGCCGCGACTGTACGACGTGAGCTCCGGCTCGCTCAAGGTCGGCGGCGTGGACGTGCGCGACTATGACATTGAGGCGCTGCGCGATCAGGTGGCCATGGTGTTGCAGAAGAACGTGCTGTTCTCCGGCACTATTGCCGAGAACCTCAGGTGGGGCAACCCGAACGCTACCGATGAACAGATCCGTCACGCCGCGCAGCTCGCGCAGGCCGATGGATTCGTTCAGGAATTCCCCGACAAGTACGACACGTACATCGAGCAGGGCGGTACCAATATGTCCGGCGGACAGCGCCAGCGCCTGTGCATCGCCCGCGCGCTGCTCAAGAAACCGAAGATCCTGATCCTCGACGATTCGACCAGCGCCGTCGATACCAAGACCGACAAGCTGATCCGCGCCGCGTTCCACAACGAGATTCCGGACACCACGAAGATCATCATTGCCCAGCGCGTGGCTTCCGTGCAGGAGTCCGACATGATCCTCGTCATGGATTCCGGCCGTATCGTGGCCTCCGGCACGCACGAGGAACTGCTCGCCACCTGCGACGAATACCGTTCCATCTACGAGTCCCAGACCAAGAACCAGGCCCAGCCGGACGCCGAGACGGTGACGGTGACCGTGACCATGCCCGCGGCCGCGACCAACGCGGTCGAGACCGGGGCCGATACCAAGGAAGGAGAGACCCGATGAGTGGCAACCAGAGCTTCAAGAATCGCAAGCCTGACATGGGCAAAGCCGACCCCGGAACCATCAAGCGCATCTTCGGCTACATCTTCCAATATAAATTGCGCGTTATCGCCATCGTAGTGTGCATCCTGATCGGTGCCGCCGCGCAGGCCGGATCCGCGTTGTTCCTCCAATCGCTGATTGACACCTACATCCTGCCGATGGTGGGGGAATCGAACCCTGACTGGGCTCCGTTGCTGCGCGCCATCAGTCTGATGGGCTGCCTGTATGTGGCCGGTATCGTGGCATCCTGGGCTTGGCAGTGGCTGATCATCACCGTTGAACAGGGCACGCTCAAGAAGATTCGTGACGATATGTTCGCCCACCAGCAGAAGCTGCTGATTCGCTACTTCGACAGCCACGAGCACGGCGACATCATGAGCCACTATACCAACGACACCGATACGCTGCGTCAGGCGATTTCGCAGTCGTTCCCGCAGATGTTCTCCTCGATCATCTCCGCGATTGCGGCATTGCTATCCATGCTGTGGCTGTCCATCCCGTTCACCGCATTCGTGATTGTGTTCACCGTCCTGTTGTTCTACATCATCCGCAAGATCGTGGGCCGCTCCGGCCGCTACTTCGTCAAGCAGCAGCAGTGGATCGGCGACGTGAACGCCTTCGTGGAGGAATCCGTCAACGGCCAGAAGATCATCAAGGTGTTCAACCATGAGGACGCCACCCAGAAGACCTTCGACGAGAAGAACGAGGAACTCTTTGAGGCCTCCGCCGAAGCGAACACATGGGGCAATGTGACCATGCCGGTGGTTGGCAATATGGGCTACCTGCTCTACATTCTGCTCGCCATCGTCGGTGCCGCCGTTTCGCTGGCCGGCGTCAACGACATCGGTCTGACCGGCGTCAAGCCGCTCACCCTCGGTACGCTCGTCTCCTTGCTGACCCTGTCCCGTTCGTTCATCAACCCGATCGGTCAGGTTTCCCAGCAGCTGACCATGGTGATGATGGCGCTTGCCGGCGCCTCCCGCATCTTCAAGCTGATGGATGAGCCTATCGAGGAAGACAAGGGTACCGTGACGCTCGTCAACGTGGAACTGGGCGAGGACGGACGCATCATGACCGAGGTGGACCATGAGACCGGTCACTGGGCGTGGAAGCGCGAAATCGGCGACGATGGCACGAGGTCTCTGAAGGCCGCCGAAAGGCTCAAGGGTTCGGCCCGTGAAGTGGCGATGAAGGCCAAGGAGCAGGCGATTACCTCGCCTGATGGCCGACTGACCCTGCTGCGCGGCGACGTGCGCTTCACTAACGTGACCTTCGGCTACAACCCGGACAAGTCGGTGCTGCATGACATCACCTGGTTCGCCAAGCCCGGCCAGAAGATCGCGCTCGTCGGTGCCACCGGTGCCGGCAAGACCACCGTGACCAACCTCATCAACCGGTTCTACGATATCCAGCACGGCCAGATCCTTTATGACGGCATTTCCGTGGCCGGCATCAAGAAGCCTGACCTGCGCCGCTCGTTGGGTATCGTACTGCAGGATGTGAACCTGTTCACCGGTACCGTGATGGACAACATTCGTTATGGCCGTCTGAACGCCACCGATGAGGAATGCATTGAGGCCGCGCGTTTGGTCAATGCGGACAGCTTCATCCGTATGCTGCCCGAGGGATACAACACGGTGCTTGAGGGTGATGGATCCGGCCTATCCCAGGGTCAGCGCCAGTTGATTTCCATTGCCCGTGCGGCGGTGGCCGATCCGCCCGCGCTGATTCTTGATGAGGCTACATCCTCGATTGATACGCGTACTGAAGAGGTTGTGCAAGCTGGCATGGATAACCTGATGAAAGGCCGTACGGTCTTCGTCATCGCCCACCGTCTGTCCACCGTACGCAACTCCGACGTGATCATGGTGCTCGACCACGGCAACATCATCGAGCGTGGCTCGCATGACGAGCTGATCGAGCAAAAGGGCGAATACTACCAGCTGTACACCGGCGCGGTGGAACTGGAGTAGTCGGTACGCCTGCAAAAACCGCACCTCGATTATCGGGTTGAAGTAATTCTTATCCGGTAGTTGGGGTGCGGTTTTCTATGTTGAGAGCCGTGTGTCGTCGACGAATTGCGAATATTGGCGGTGAAAAGGGTACATTTGAATTATTGCTTTGACGATGCATCGGCCGCAAGGAGGGGACTATGGCGTTCGTGACGTTGAAGGATGTTGCTCAACGTGCCGGTGTATCGGCTGCTGCTGTTTCCCAAATACTTCATAATAAAGGCCGCTTCTCTAGCGATACGCGACAGTTGGTGCTGAAAACGGTTGAGGAAATGGGGTACGTGCCCGATCAGCGTGCCCGTTCCATGCGCTCGTCGGACACTAAGACTGTTGGTTTGCTGGTTCCTGATTTGCGCAATCCGTATTTTGCCGATTTGGTTGCTTCGATGGAGAATGAACTCTACCGGCATGGGGTCTCCACTCTGATTGGCACGTCTTCGGAAAGCGTGGAACGCCAGGATGTATTTATCGAGAATCTTTTGGGCCAACGCATTGATGGGGCTATCGTCGTACCGCAGGGTGTGAAATCCCCCGGAGTGCAATCGTTGATACAACGAGACTTGCCGTTGGTGTTCGTTGATCGTCGCGTTCCCGGTGTCGAGTCGGTGCCGTTTGTGGTTTCTGATCCATATACGGGAATTCGTGAGGCTCTTGAAGAACTGGTGCGTCTGGGCCATCGGCGTGTGGGCTATATGTCTCATCCTTCGCTCGAATCGTTCAGTATTGACGAACGAGCGACCGCGTTTCGGGAGGCTGCCGCCGATTTGCTTGCTGACGGCGATGGCGTTGTCGCAGCTTGCGACTCCACTTATGAATCGCGTGCCGCTGCGGTAGAGGTGCTGCTGGGTGCAGGGGTGAGCGCAATATTGTGCGCATATTCGCCGGATGCGTTCACGGTGATTGGACTGCTGCATGACCGCGGGGTGGTGATTGGCGAACGCATGTCGTTGGTGTCGTTCGATGATATTTCGGCGTTTACCGTGATGACGCCGCGCATCGCCGTGATTTCCCAACAGGCGGATCTGATGGGGAAGCAGGGTGTGGAGCTATTGCTGCAACGCATCCGTTCGGGATCCATGGATGGCGGCATCACGCATTCCGTGCCCACGATGTTCATCAAACGCGAATCTGTGGGTGA
>JAIJEI010000125.1 GCA_022739095.1 Bifidobacterium sp. | reverse complement strand
CGCATCATGCAGGGGCCAAACTGACCCACGCGGCCGAGGTAGTCGGTCATTGCATCGTAGCGATCCTTGGGGTTGACCGGCACATCCGCAAAGCTGGACTTGGGCTGGTAACCATAGTTGACCAAGCGGAAGTCGAGTTCGCCAAGAATCGGGTCGAGCTCGCGGCGGAACTTGGAATACAGCGTATTGAGGTCACTCGGCTTCTTCAAAATGCCGATTGAGGTTTCCACCTGTCCGCCGGGCTCGAGAGAAACGGCGACGCCGGTACGGCCGAGACCCACCAGATGGCCGTTCTCCCAGTATTCCTTCTCCTCGTCGTAGTACGGAGCCAGGCGTTTGAGCAATGCCTCGATGCCATTCAGCTCGTAGTAGCTTACGGCAGTGTCGTCGCTGTTGTGCACAGGCAGGTGCTCGATCTCCACACCGAAGCCACCGGTGCCACGCTGGGAACGACCGTTCTCAAAGAACTTGAGCAGGCTCTCAACATGCTTGGGGTTCGGCTTGGCGAGCAGGTGCACGTAACTGATTCGGGGAGTAACCATGCTTTGTATCGTATTCGAGCCGGCCGGCGCGCGTGCCCGAAAGCCCGCAATACGCTATACGAAAAACCGATAGCAGGCTCCGGCCCGGTTTCTCGCTCTAAAGACTCCCCTTAGTCGCTGCGCGACAGCTCCCCTCAGAGAGGCCGAGCCGTAAAAGCGGACAGTTCCTGTGGGCTGTCCGTAGGCGAGGGTGAGCCGATAGGCGAACCAGCATGTCGCGAGCGAAGCTCGTCCTTAATTGCGGACAAGCCAGAGCATAAATCAGTCCGCGGAGGTGAAGCCCTGCGGCTCGCCGGCCTCGGCGAACTTGGCGTTGTGGGCCTTCTTGGCGGCGGCGATCATCAGCTTGATGCGGTTGAGCTGGTTCGCCTCGGAGGCACCCGGATCGTAATCGATGGAGACGATGTTGGCTTCCGGATGTAGGCGGCGAATCTTGCCGAACATGCCGCGGCCGGTCACATGGTTGGGCAGGCAGGCGAACGGCTGCGCACAAATCACATTCGGGCAACCCTGTTCGATAAGCTCCAGAATCTCAGCAGTCAGCAGCCAGCCCTCACCGGCCTGCACGCCGATGGAGGTGACTTCGGCGGCCTTCTTGACCAGTTCGGGCATCGGCTCGTCCTGCTTGAACTTGCCGTTCGATGTGGCGAGCGCGGCCTTGATCGGCGCGTTATACAGGTCGAGCCCCTTACGCATCAGGGCGTAGAGCGTCTTGTTGCCACCCATGCCGAGGTTCTTCTCGTTCCAGTCGGTAATGTAGGGGCGGGTGGTCATGAATTCCATGATGCCGGGCACTACGGCCTCGCAATCCTGGGATTCGATGACGTCGACCACATGGTTGTTCGCGTCCGGCTGGTACTTGACGAGAATCTCGCCGACCACACCGACACGCACCTTGCGCGGAATATTACGCAGCGGCAATGCATCAAAGGATTTCACGATCTCCTTGGCCAGCACGTTATACGGCAAATAGCCCTTCTTGATGCTCGGCGTCTTGGCTGCGGTCTTGGAATAGCCGTGATGTTCGATGGTTTCGCGCACGATGGTGTCCCATAGCTCGTACAGTTTGTTGGCCGAACCCTTCTCCACCTCGTATGGGCGCACGCGGTAGAGGCACTTCATGAGCAGGTCGCCCAGAATCAGCGCCTTGATGGCACGGTGCAGCAACGGCAACGTGGCTTTGAAGCCGGGGTTGTCTTCGAGACCCTGGGTGGAAATGGCGATGACCGGAATCTGTGGGTAGCCTGCATCGACCAACGCCTTGCGGATCAAGCCGAAGTAGTTGGTCGCGCGGCACATACCACCAGTCTGAGTGATGGCGAGTGCCACGTGGTCAGGATCGTACTTGCCTCCGAG
This sequence comes from Bifidobacterium sp., assembly GCA_022739095.1. Taxonomy (GTDB): domain Bacteria; phylum Actinomycetota; class Actinomycetes; order Actinomycetales; family Bifidobacteriaceae; genus Bifidobacterium. Next base: position 4,299 of record JAIJEI010000125.1, on the reverse strand, counting down.
AATCGCGTCGATGAGCTGGCCAACGACCATGATGGCCGGGTAGCAGGCGTCGTTGTTCACGTATTTGAGGCCGGTTTCCACGTTGCCACGGCTCGCGTGCTTCAGGATGTCGAACTTGTACCCACCGGAGCGGATGACCGCTTCGACCAAGGACATGTGAATCGGGCTCATCTGGGGGCCGACGATCGTGTAGTTCTTCTTCATGTCCTTGACGAACTTCTCGCGATGCGCGTAGCGGGACATGGTGGCGTTGTTGTGACCAGACTTCTTGGCGCTCTTGGCGTCTATCACGCTGGTGGTGCCGTCCGAAGCGCCGTTCTTGTTGACGACTGCGGCCTGTAGGTCGCGTTCGGCGGCTCGCTTGGAGGCCTTACGCATCGACTTGGTGAGCTTCGGGTTGGCGGCCATGGTGCTGTCGAGCAGAATCTGGCGGCCAGGCGTGGGCGCGGTGGATCCGGTCTTGCGGAAGCCGGTGGACTTGGGATCCACGGTTATGGACTGCGCGGCGTCGGCTTGGGCGGTCTTGGCGGCATCCCGCACGGCCTGCGCTTCGGCGTCGACCTTCTTCTGCGCGGCTTCAACGGCGGCCTGTGCCTCGGCAAGCGCGGCCTTGGCAGCCTCCAAATCGGACTCGGCCTTGACCTTGGCTTCCTCGGCGGCACGTTCGGCAGCAGCCTGCTGGTCTTCCACGGCCTTGGCCGCGGCGGCTTCGCGGGCCTTGTTGGCTTCACGTTCCTCGACGGCGGCCTTGAGCGAGCGCAGTCGAATCTTGGCGGCACCCAGGTTGGAGACCTCGTCAATCTTCAGCAGCGTGTACACGTCTGCCTTGTCTGCCAGGATTTCGGCCACCTGATCGGTGGTAATGGCGTCAAGGCCACAGCCGAAGGAGTTGAGCTGCACGAGTTCGAGGCCCGGGTAGGAGGCCACGAAGTGTGCGGCCGCGTACAGACGGGAGTGGTAGGCCCACTGGTTGGTGACGCGCAACGGCATCTTGGTGACCGTGCGGTCGCCCACGTGGCGGAATCCGGCGGCGTTCTCGGAACGCGGGTCGGCTTCGCCTTCCGAGAGGAATTCGGTGAGGTTGAGCTTCTCCCCCGGCTGCAGTTCGCAGATGGAATCCTCGGAGAGTACCACCATGCCGAGCGAGCAGATGGTTTCGGGGATGCCGTGGTTGATTTCGGGGTCGATGTGGTAGGGACGGCCGGCGAGCACGATGCCGCGGCAATTGTGCTCCTTCATGTAGGCGAGCGCGGTCAGGCCTTCCTGCTGCACGCCGTGCTTGAAGACCTTGTCTTCGGCGTATGCGGCTTTGACTGCGGTTTCGGCCTCTTCGCGGGTGACGTTGGCCCAGGCGAACTCTTCGAGAATACGGTCGACCATGAGCTCGTGGTTGGCGAGGTTGAAGTACGGGTGCATGTAGCGCACGCCGTCCTCGCGCAGTTCAGGCATGTTGGCACCGACGACGAGCGGATAGTTGGCCACGACCGGGCAGTTGTAGTGGTTGTCCGTGTTGGGCACGAGGTTCTCCTCATAGCTCACGCACGGGTAGAAGATGGTCTTGATGCCCTTGTTGAGCAGCCACTTGATATGGCCGTGCACCAGCTTGGCCGGGTAGCAGATGTTTTCGGAGGCGATGGATTCGATGCCGGTCTCGAACAGCTCGTGGGAGCTGCGGCCGGAGATCATCACCTTGAAGCTCAGCGTGGTGAGCAGCGTGAACCAGAACGGGTAGTTCTCGTACATGTTGAGGGCGCGCGGGATGCCGATTTCGCCACGGGTGGCTTTTTTGTCGGTGAGCCTGCGGTAGGCGAAGCAACGCTTGTACTTGTAGTCGTACAGGTTCGGGCGGTCGGAACGCTTCTTCTTGGCGTCGCCACCGCGTTCGCAACGGTTGCCGGTTACGAAGCGCGAACCGTCGGAGAATGTGGTGATGGTGAGCTTGCAGTGGTTTTGGCACAGCTTGCACACGTCACGCTCGGTGGTCATGCTCATGTTGTCGAGCGCTTCGCCGGTCAGAATGGAGCTGGCGGTGTGGGTCACACCGTCCACGACAACGACATGGACTTCGGGCTTGGCCGGCTCGGTCTTCTTGAAGGCTGCGGCCTTGGGCTCGGACTTGGGTGCGGGCTCAGCCTCGGACTGTTCCTCGGACCCATCGGCCTTAACCACCACATCCAAGTGGTCGGCCTCATCCTGATAGTGCATGCGGGCGGTCAGGGCGGCACCGAACGCGCCCATGAGGCCGGCGATGTTCGGGCGGGTGACCTGACGTTCGGTGAGCAGCTCGAAGGCGCGCAGCACGGCGTCGTTGAGGAACGTACCGCCCTGGACCACCACAGTGTCGCCGAGTTCGCCGGAATCACGCAACTTGATGACCTTGTACAGGGCGTTGCGCACCACGGAGTAGCACAGGCCGGCGGCGATGTCCTCGATGGAGGCACCTTCCTTCTGCGCCTGCTTGACCGAGGAATTCATGAACACGGTGCAGCGCGAGCCGAGGTCCACCGGATGGGTGGAAGCCAGAGCCTTTTGCGTGAATTCCTGAATCGTCAGGCCCATGGACATGGCGAAGGCCTGCAGGAACGAGCCGCAGCCGGACGAGCAGGCTTCGTTGACGGCGATCGAGTCGATGACGCCGTCAGTGATGGCCAGATATTTCATATCCTGGCCGCCGATGTCGATGACGGCGGTGACGCCGGGGCTGACCATTTCGGCACCGCGATAGTGGGCCATGGTCTCCACCACGCCTTCGTCCAGGTGCAGGCTGGTGGTGATGAGGCCTTCACCGTATCCGGTGGCGCAGGAGCGTGCGATCCACGTGCCTTCGGGCAGCTCAGACTGAATCTTCTTGACGATGTTGATGGCGGCGGTCAGCGGGCTGCCCTCGTTGTTGGCGTAGCTGGACCAGACGATTTCACGGTCGTCGTTGACGAGCGTGGCCTTGATGGTGGTGGAACCGGCGTCGATGCCCAGGAAGTGCGGGCCGTGCGCGCCTTCGAGGGTGCCGATGTGGATGTGTTCCTTGTGGTGACGCTTGTTGAAGTCCTCGCGATCGGCCTCGGTGGGGAACAGCGGCGGCATGGTGGGCGTGTTGGAGGGCAGGTTCTTCAGCTCGTCCAGACGCTTGAGGATCTCACCGCAGGTGTGGGCCTCGAAATGATGGCCCTGATCGTCGGAATCCATGTCGGCCTGCAATGCCGAACCGTAGGCCACATACAGGTGGGCGTCGGTCGGCACGATGAACTCGTCGACCTTGCCTTCGAGGGCGCGCTGGAAGGCGGCGCGCAGTTCGGACATGAAGAACAGCGGGCCACCGAGGAAGATGACGGTACCGTGGATCGGGCGGCCGGAAGCCAGGCCGGCAATGGTCTGCGTGGCCACTGCGGTGAAGATGGAGGCGGCCAGATCAGGCTTGGCCGCACCATCGTTGATTAGCGGCTGCAAATCGGTTTTGGCGAACACGCCACAACGCGAGGCGATCGGATACAGGTTCTCGTAGCTCTTGGCCATCTCGTTGAGGCCGGCGGCGTCGGTGTCGAGCAGTGTGGACATCTGGTCGATGAACGCACCGGTACCGCCTGCGCACGAACCGTTCATACGCTGTTCGGGCGTGGGCTTCAAGTAGGTGATTTTGGCGTCCTCGCCGCCGAGCTCGATGATGACGTCGGCCTGCGGGTATTCCTTGTCGATCGCCTCGGTTTCGGCGATGACCTCTTGAACGAACGGCACATGCAGGTTGTCGGCGAGTGCCAAGCCGCCGGAACCGGTGATGGACAAGCGGATCGGTTCGTCGCCGCGTCCGAGGTCCACGAGCTTCTTGTGGATGTCGACCAGCAGGCCGGCCACGGTGGCACGTACGTTGGCGTGGTGGCGTCGGTAATCGGAGAAGAGGGTGTCTCCCAGGGAATCGGACTGATCAAGCACCACGGCCTTGACGGTGGTGGAGCCGATATCCAATCCCACACGCAGCGGCTTCAGTTGTGAGGCGGGCCTTGCGCTCGCGTCAGCGACGATGTCAACCATGTATTCCTCTTAGTTCCGATTTCCGGGTATGTGCGCCTTGAGGCATCATGAACCGTTTCGGGACGGCTGGCAGATACCTGCGGACGGCTTCGCCCGGCTACTTCTTCTGGAATATTAGTCCGACCACCTGCCCGACATGGCACGAGGCGATGTGATTTCGTTCACGGGAAGGCCTTTCCCAACAGTTCCAACGATATTGCTGAGTGCGGCATTCCAGAACTGCTACTACGAGGCCTGTTGGCCTTCGCCGGCTTCGCGGTCTTTCAAATAGATTTC
>JAIJEI010000124.1 GCA_022739095.1 Bifidobacterium sp. | reverse complement strand
TCGGTAAAATTTTACCGACCTCTATTTCTATAATGAACAATAGTGATGTATCCACATGGCGTTACGGAATGAGGGGGATAATGGCTAATACTCGTAAGACGAGAAATGGCGTGGCAGGTGCTGCGAAAAAGGGCAATGGACTGGGACAGCTGTTTACTGGTGCCCTCATCAGTGCGGCGGTAAACAACATCGTCACCCCTGGTTCGTTCGATAAGATACTGTCTTGGCTCAGTGGACAACATTTCTCCCAGAAGTTCATCAATCTTGTCAAGCAGATTCATCTGCCAGAAGGCAAAGATCCTATGGAAACAGTCAGCCGTCAATGTGATGCGGTTGAAGAGCTGATCGCCACCAAGTCGGCCGATCTGGCAGATGACGCGCCGATTGGCCAATGGCGCAGTGAGCTTGAAAAGATCCGTAGAGGCATCGACCTGATGAACAGGGCACCGAGCGCAGACCGCAAGAAGGTCAAAGCGTTGCAGCAGCGTTCCAAAAGATTATTCGATAGCGCATTCAAAGCTGCTGTCGAGTGACTTGCTACTAATTTGAAAAGGAGTATTTATGCGCAAGGATGAATTGGTGCAATCTGGTGATTCGCATTTGCCGGAGATACAGAATTCACCGGACGACACATCGCAAGGAATACAGGTTTTTTGAGGATAAGCAGGGGCTGTTGGTTTGGGGCGATGATGCCGATATCGAGACATGGCTGAAAGACAATGGACTCGCTGCAAACAGCCGTAAGGTGAAGGGCAATGCACTTTCTATCGCGGGCAAAGGAGTCCAAGCCGTGTCGAAGGTTATGTCCGGCAACGGTCGATGGGTCAAAATGACCGAGGATTCGGCCAAACTGGTATCCAAATACGGGTCAACCGGCACGGGCGTGATACGCAATCACGGCAAAATCGTGGCTCATGTCAAATTCGAGGATGTCTCCAAAATCAAGTCACTGGCTAACCCACAGATGATGGCTGGTCTTGCCGGCGTTATGACGCAGATGGCTTTGGAGCAAGCCATCGAGGAGATTACCGACTATCTCAAGGCGATAGACAAGAAGATCGATGACTTGCTGCAAGATCAAAAGGATCAGGTGGTGGCTGATTTGGTTGGTGTGGCACACATGATCGATGAGACAATGGTGATTCGTGACCAAGTGGGATTGATTACTGAGACCACGTGGTCCAAGATCGCTGGTTGCCCGCAGGATGTGGCTCGAGCGCAAGGTTACGCGCTACTAAAAATCGAAGGACTAGCCAAAAAACTTGCTGAGGCTTCGGATGCTACCGAAGCGGAAACCGTGGCGAACCAGCTGAGCAAGGACCTCTCAGACTGGATATCCGTGCTGGCCAACGCCGTGCAATTGCAGGACAAGCTTTCAGTCGTGGAACTCGATCGGGTGATGGTCGAAGAGCCCTCCACAGTGGAACAGCATCGTCAAGGCGTTATCGTGGCGCGCAAACAGCGCTTGCATGACATCGAAACCAAATTGACTCAGCTGAATCGTAGTATCTGTCAATCCGCAGATTCGGTACGTCAACAGAAGCTACTTCATCCATTCGCCGTGGACAATACGCTGCGTATCCTTGAAACCGTAAACGGCCAGATTGCAGGCTTCGCCATAGCTATTGGCATTGAAGCGGACCGCGTGGCCATTGAAATGGCGCCCAATTGGACGGACGCCGCAGGCAAATTCATCAACGATAGCGCCAATCAAATCGGTACCGGGGCCAAGCAACTGGGTTGTGGTGTAGCGGCCGGAGCCAGCCAACTTGGTCAGGGTGTGGCGCGCATCGGCGGCGAAACGAGCAAGACGGTGGCCTCGCAAGCTAAACATCTCACGGAAGGTGTCGCGCATATCGGTGATGAGGCCAGACGGCAGGCCGGTGAAGGAGCCCGGCAGGTAAAACAGGTCGGTGCCAAAGCCAAACAGCTTGGAGATGGTGTGGCGGCCGGTTTGAATGATGTCTCCAAAAAGTTGGGAGGACTGTTTAAACGCTAGAACTACCGGCGCAGGTAATCGAGCACGTGCGTCAGGTCGCGGTCGTTGATGGCCTCGTCGGCGGCGAGCTGGGTCTTTGGCTTGGCGCAGAACGCGAGACCCAGACCGGCGGTCTGAATCATCGGAATATCGTTGGCGCCGTCGCCCACAGCCACGGTCTGTCTCATCGGAATACCCAAACGGTCCGCCCATGCCTGCAAGGCGTGCAACTTCACGGTCTTGCTCACGATTTCGCCGAGCACCTTGCCGGTCAAGCGCCCATCGGCAACCTCAAGCCGGTTGGCGATCCAATAGTCGATATGGCCTTCGGCCGCCAGCATATCGACCACTTCATGGAAGCCGCCGGAAACCACGCCGACCTTCCAGCCATGCTCGTGCAGCGTGTCGATAAGCTCCAGCGCACCCTTGGTGAAATGCAGCTTGTCATGCACCGTATCGAACACGGAAACCGGCAGCCCCTTCAGTAACGCCACACGAGCGCGCAAAGCATCGCAGAACTCCAGTTCGCCGCGCATGGCGCGTGCGGTCACTCCGGCAATCTCCTCACCGCAGCCAGCCACCACACCCAACTCGTCGATAACCTCTTCATCAATGAGCGTGGAGTCCACATCCATAACCAGCAGGCCGGGCTCGCTCAGAGTCGGTACGGAAACCGCAGAATCAACCGAGGCCCCAACTTCGCTCTCGGCGGACTTGTCAATAAAATGCACATCTTCTTGCGTCATGCTTCTGATTCTCGAAAAACCTTGGGACAATGCCCTCTATGAGTTTTTCCATGACAGCCGCCACCATCCTTGCAACCGACCCTACGCCCATCTGCACCACCACCGAACCCGGCCTGATCGGCACCATCACCGACTGGCTGATCATGCTGATGGAAACCATCGGAGGCGTCGGCGTGGCCTTGGCCATCGCCCTCGAATCCATCTTCCCGCCCATCCCGTCCGAAGTCATCCTTCCGCTCGCCGGCTTCACCGCCGCACGCGACACCTTGAGTTTGCCGGGCGCAATCATCTGGGCCACCATCGGCTCCGTACTGGGCGCTTGGACCTTGTACGGCATCTCCCGCTGGGTGGGCCTGCATCGCATCAATCTCGCGGCAGACAAAATCCCCGGCGTCAGCCGCAAAGATGTGAGCAAAGCCAACGACTGGTTCACCAAATACGGCACATGGTCGGTGCTCATCGGCCGCGTGATTCCCGTGGTACGCTCGCTGATTTCGATTCCCGCCGGGTTCAACCGCATGAACTTCCTGCACTTCACCGGCTGGACCCTGCTCGGCTCGGCCGTGTGGAACACCATCCTCGTTTCCGCCGGCTACCTACTCGGCGACCAGTGGTGCTCGATTCAAGGCGCGCTCGGCGTGTTCGAGGACGTGGTCATCGCGGCCGTGATTGTGGTCATCGCATGGTTCGTGGTGCGAAAAGTGCGTACTGTGATACGTAACAGGAAATCCGCCGACGGCAACGAATAGGGTCTGCCGACTGCCATAAGTTGCCGAAAATCCCGGATAGAAGGGAAGCGAAGAACCCGCATGAGCGACACCGAAGATCTCGCCGCACTGAACGATCGCCTGATGACCAAGAACCATGCGCTCGCCGAAGCGTTGAACCGTGCCGGCAAGGAACTGACCAAGGCGAAGTCACAGCTCACCCAGCTCGCTCAGCCGCCGCTCACCTTCGCCACCATGGTCAAGGTCGATTCCACCCGCACCGACGCAGACGGCATCCAGCACGCGTCGGCCGAAGTCATTTCCGGCACCAGCCGCATGGTGGTGCCCGTGGCATCCAACGTCAACGCCGCCCGCCTGACCGCCGGTGCCACCGTGATGCTCAACGAGAAGCTCGTGCTGGTCGAACAACGCGACGCCGACACCGTAGGCCAGATTCGCAGTGTCAAGCAGGTACTTGACGACGGACGACTGATTGTTACCGACGCTTCCGGCAATCCCGTGCTCATCCGTCGCTCCGGCGCACTCGCGTATGCGGGCATCAATCAGGGCGACCGTATCATCGTCGACCCGTCCGTCCGCCTCGCCATCGAAGTATTGCCCGCCGAGGGCGACAAGGATCTGGTGCTGGAGGAGACTCCGGACGTCACGTTCGCCGACATCGGCGGCCTGGATAGTGAGATCGGCCGCATCCGGGACGCCGTCCAACTGCCGTTCCAGCATCGTGCGCTGTTTGAGCGCTACGATCTGAAGCCGCCGAAGGGCGTGCTGCTGTACGGTCCGCCCGGCAACGGCAAGACGATGATTGCCAAGGCCGTGGCGAATGCCCTATGCGAGGGTGGTTACGATTCGAATGGCGACGGTTCGATCAGCCCGGCCGAAACCCGCGTTAAAGGCGTGTTCCTGTCCGTCAAGGGCCCGGAACTGCTCAACAAATACGTCGGCGAATCCGAACGACTGATTCGCCTGATCTTCCAGCGCGCCCGTGAACGCGCCGCGGACGGCAATCCGGTGGTTGTGTTCATCGACGAAATGGATTCGCTGCTACGCACCCGCGGCTCCGGCGTCTCCTCCGACGTGGAGACCACGATCGTGCCCCAGTTCCTCTCCGAACTCGACGGCGTGGAATCACTCGACAATGTGATGGTAATCGGTGCCTCCAACCGCGTGGACATGATCGATCCGGCCGTGCTGCGACCGGGACGCCTCGACGTCAAGATTCGCGTCGGCCGGCCCAAAGCCAATCAGGCCATCGCCATCGTGGACCATTACCTCACCGACGACCTGCCGCTGGAAGACGACGTTGACGCGCACGCCTTGTCCGCCGTGCTGGTACATGACATCTACGGAACCTCCGAACGTCGTCATCTGTGCGACGTGCAGGAGGAGAACGGCCAGTGGCATGCGCTGTTCCTGGCTGACGTGGTCTCCGGCGCGATGCTGAAGAACATCGTGGACCGGGCCAAGACCCGGGCTGTCAAGGAATCCATCGAAACCGGCTCGGACGTGGCACTTACCGTGCCGCTGCTCGCCGCCGCCGTGGAAGACGAATACCGCGAGACCCGCGATTCCATGGCCGACGTGGACACCGAACAATGGTCGCGTATCAACGGCATGGACCCGATCCGCCGCATCCGCACCGCCGAATAGCTCAAGTTCAAGGAGCACTACATGACCGTCAAACGAGTGATGGGCACCGAAACCGAATACGCGGTATCCCTGAACACCCCGAACCGCTACAACCCGGTGCAACTGTCCTTCGACGTGGTGAACGGCGCTGCGGACAGCCACAGCAAATCCATCCGCTGGGACTACCGGCAGGAGGACCCGGTCAACGACGCACGCGGCACCCGTCTCGAACGCGCCGCCGCCCGCCCGGACATGCTCACCGACGCCCCGCAACTCAACATCACCAACGTGATCGCCCCCAACGGCGGCCGCGTCTACGTGGACCACGCCCACCCCGAATATTCGGCACCGGAAACCACCGACCCGTTCGAGGCGGTCCGCTACGACCACGCCGGGGACTTCATCATGCAGGCCGCCACCGAACGCGCCCGCACACAGACCGGCACCCCCATCGCTCTGCATCGCAACAATGTGGACGGCAAGGGTTCCTGCTGGGGCACGCACGAGAACTATATGATGGCCCGCTCAGTGCCATTCGACTTGGTCACGCGCCTGATGACCCTCCACTTCGTCACCCGCCAGATCTACGCCGGTTCCGGCCGTGTGGGAATCGGCGAGAACAGCGAGATCCCGGGCTACCAGCTCAGCCAGCGTGCCGACTACATCCATGCCAAAGTTGGTCTGCAAACCACCTTCGAACGCCCGATTATCAACACGCGCGACGAATCCCACTCCACCGACGCATACCGTCGCCTGCACGTCATCGTTGGCGACGCCAACCGCATGGAGGTACCGCAGGCCCTGAAACTCGGCACCACGAGCATGCTGCTGTGGCTGCTTGAACACGCGGATGAAGCCGGATTCGATCTGAACGTCTTCCTCGACGAGCTCGAACTGGTTGACCCGGTCGAGGCCATGCACACCGTCTCCCGCGATCTGACGCTGGGGACAAGCCTGCCGCTGGCCAACGGCGGCGAAACCAACGCATGGCTCATCCAGCTCAAACTGCGTCAAGCCGTCTACCAGGTCGCCGCACTGGTCGAGGGCACCGACACCGCTGGCGAGCCCGCCTGGCCGGACAAATCCACCACATCCATCATGGCGATGTGGCAGCAGGCGCTCATCGACTGCGCCTCCATCCGCCATGCCGCCGACGAT
>JAIJEI010000123.1 GCA_022739095.1 Bifidobacterium sp. | reverse complement strand
AGTTCATCGAAATAGGCGTCCGCCAGTTCTTCCTCGCGGGTGGCGTTGTCGAGTACGGCCACACGGCGTGGCAATGCGATACGGCGTGATCCGGTAGCGTAGCCAAGCTGCTCGCTGACCTCGATGATGCGACGTCGCGTCTCCTCTTTGACGGACAACGTCGGGTCCCCATTGAGCAGACGGGATACCGTGGCCTGCGAGAAGCCGGACTTCTGCGCGATTTCCTTCATCGTGACCATAGTTGAGCCTTCCACGCCTCAATGCGTAACACTACGCAGTATTTCAGTAAATAACTTTACTACATAGTGTAACTCACGTCATGCGGGTATGACGCCGTATGGTTGCAGCATCGTCATACCCGCAGCACTGTGTGTGCCTCCTCAGTCATTGATCCGCATAGTTATACGAGAAGCTCGGCTTAGGTAAATCATAAGCCGAGCTTCAACACATGGGTCTCAAGACCGGAGCAGTCAGGAATCCCCACTAACAGGGGCCTGCTGTCAACGAGAATCAGCGACCATACCTATTGTTTCACCGCATACGGCACTACAGGGATTGTTCATATACGCGGCCCCTAATGCAACGGCCTCAACCAGCACGAATATGACGTGCGGGTTGAGGCCATTGAGAGAAACTACCGAAAACCGGTCAGGGCACAAATAGCTCACGAATCTGGGCGGCGGAACCGTAAGACGCTTGGGCACCCAGACCGGTAGCCGCATACGCAGAAACGAACGAAGCCAGCTGAGCCGCTTCACGCAGCTCAAAGCCTGAGGCCAGTCCCGCCAGCACGGCACCCATGAACGAGTCGCCGCAACCGGTGGTGTCCACGGCTTCGACCCGAACCGGTGCGATGCGGGTCACCGAAGCAACAGCACATGATGCATCCAGCACCATCGAGCCATCACCGCCGAGCGTCACAATCGCTTGGTCGAACCCGAACTCCCGCATATGATCGGCCGCAGCCAGCCAGTCGAATCCGGACCAGTCGCCGTCTTCGGGTTCGGCGATACCGAGCATCTGTGCCATCTCATGCTCGTTGACGAGCAGGATATCGGCAAGCCGCACCAGCTCGTCCGGCAGCACCGGCGTAAACGGTGAATTGTTGAGCAGTACCGGCACACCGGCTTCATGCCCGATACGCGCGGCCGCAGTAACGGTCTTGATCGGGCTTTCCAAACACAGGCCAAGCACATTCGCCGAGGTCAATTCACCGCGCATTGCCTCGATATAATCAACACTGACCTGCGCATTGGAGCCCGGAGAGTAGACAATTGTGTTCTCTCCGTTCGCGTCCACGGTGATGACCGTGGTACCGCTGGCCCCCGGTACATGACGCACGTGCTGGGTATCCACGCCGGCTTCTCGCAATGCACCAAGCAGGAACTCGGCATTGGCATCGGAACCCACCGCTCCAAACATGCGAACAGTGGCGCCAATACGTGCCGCAGCAGCAGCCTGGTTGCCGGATTTGCCGCCGGGCAACACTTGCAGCGGGCCGCCGGTGACAGTCTCCCCCGGTCCGGGCAGACGCTCGGTGACCACGGTGTAATCGGCATTCATCGAACCGACGACGCAAACCGTGCCTTGGATTCGATCAAGTGCCACAAGAATGTCAAATGCTGTCATAGCATTTCCTTTCGTTGTCATTGACGAATAGAGCCAACGATTACTCGCCGATCTTCTTGCGGATGACGAGATAGTAGATCACGCCGATAAGCGGCACACAACCGGCGATGAGCAGCAGGTTGGAGTAGCTTGCGGCGGCCTCGGTAGCGCCGATAATGCTGGATCCAGAGAACGTCTGGGAGCTCATCAGGCCACCGAAGATGGCGATGCCAATGGAACCGGTGACGTCCATGACCAGATCGTTCATGCCCACACCACGGCCGGATTCATCCTGAGACAGGGTGCCGAGCACGGTGGAAACAACCGGCGAATACATGAGGCCACAGCCCGCATAGAACACACAGGCGGACAGCGTAAGCACCACGAAGCCCGAGTTCACGGTGAAACCTGCGCCAATAAAGCCGATGGCCATCAACGTGCTGGCGATGGTCAGCGAAGGCTGCACGCCAATCTTGCCGACAATCGCACCCGAGCAGATGCCGAACACGGCGGACATCAGGAAGGCGAACACGATGTGCGTGGATACCTGCGAGGTGGTCATGCCATACACGTTCGCACCGATGGCGTTGTAGGAGAAGAACAGCGTGAGGAATGCGACGGCGAAGCCGATAATGGTGAAGCCAAGCCAGTCGACTTTCTCACCGTTGCCCTGCTTGTCTGGCAGGTTCTTGAGCAGCAGCGGCAGGAAGAGAATGGTCACGGACGGGATGAGGAACAGGTACTGCCAGGCGATGGCGCTCAGCATGCCGGCCGCGAACACACCGACGGACGCGGAAATCTGATATCCAGCGGTGAACAGGCCGAAGAACACGACCTTGAGCGAGGGCTTCAGGTACTTGCTGGCCACGACCAGGAACGCCGATCCGGCAACCTGCTCGCCTGCGGTCTGCAGCACGCGGGCAATGATGACGGTCCACAGGTTCGCAGTGAAGAAGAAGCTAGCCACGAAGCCGAAGATCGAGCCGACGAATAGAGTGATCAGTCCAACCACGACGAGCTTCTTCAGGGAGACGAAGTCGCCGAGCGAGCCGTAAATGAAGCACACGATACCGAGCACGATGCTCGGGAGCGCGGTGATTAGCGATGCCTGAGCAGTAGCGCCCACATCTTCACCGACCTGCGTGAATACCAAGTTGAACCCCTGCAGACACAGCGCGCCGAGCATAAAGGTGATGAGCAGCGGGATCAAGGCCTTGATGGCCATCGAATTGCTGGTCTTCGGGTCCGCCCACGGATCGGCGGTCGCAGTTGCGGTATTGGTTGACATGCGAAGTCCTTTTACTCGGCGTGCTCAGCGAGCGCGGTAATACGGGTCATGAATTCGTTCAGGAAGCGAGGCACGTCGACACCGACAGCGACCTTCATAGTGGTGACGGGATCGTTGAGCTTGGTCTCGTCTCCGATGGTGCGACCACGGGTGGGGCCTTCAACGTCGACCTTCATGTTGAGATCCAGCACGTTCACCAATGTGGGGTCAACGGCTACGCCGACTGCAAGCGGATCGTGCAAGCCGCATCCGCCGAGGTGCGGGGATGTTGTCTCGTAGGCCTTGATGTAGAAGTCGGTCATGTCGGCGAGGAACGCGCCGGCCTTGGTGCCGAGGTCACGCCAACGCTTGGTCTCCTGGTACGTGAGCAGCGTACGCAGCGTCACGTCGAGGCCGATCATGGTGGCCGGAGCACCGGATCGGAACAGGTAATTCGCCGCTTCGGGATCCTGCGAGATATTGGCTTCGGTCCATGCATTCACGTTGCCCGGTACGGTCAGAGCACTGCCCATCAGTACGATACGGCCGATTTCGTCCTTGATTTCAGGGGTTTTCTTCAAAGCCGCAGCAATGTTCGGCATTGGACCAGTCGGCACATAGATCAAGTCCTTGCCATAAGTCTTGACCGCATCGATGATGAAATCGACTGCGGACTCGGTTTCCGGCACACGGCTGGAATCCGGAATCTCGACATCACCGATGCCGTTGACGCCGTGGATGAAGGCGGAAATCTCGCCAACGGTGAAGGAATCGGTGGTGTTGGAATGCGGCAAACCCTTGTAAACCCTGACTTCCGAATGACCGAGCAGTTCGGTGATGGCGAGCGCGTTACGCACACCTTGGTCAAGTTGCACATTGCCGTAAGTACCGGTGATGCCGATGAGTTCGACTTCCGGACTGCCCAGCGCATAGGCAATGGCAAGCACGTCGTCTACACCAGTGTCGAGATCGAGAATGAGTTTGTTCATGGTGTCTGCCCTTTCTTGGCGACTGTCCGTTTTCTCCATTGATGACATATTCCTGCCAGTGTCATCTGGCAGGAATATGGGGGCAGCAGCTGCGAAAACGACTACTGGTCGGCCCGTTCAATCTTGGGGATGGCGAACGAAGCCAGCAGAGCAAGGCCCAGAAGCACGGCCGACGCGATCATTGCCGCCGAGTAACCGGCAGTGCCGCCCGAGGAGCTCGCGAATGCGTTCATCACGGCATATAGCACTGCGTAGCTCAGGCCTGCGCCAAGGTTGAACGCGCCCGCATTGAGGCCGGGCAAGTATCCTGGGTTGTCGTCCGGCGATAGCACAATGCCCAAACCGTTGAGCATGATGTTCGCCGTGCCCGCGTATGCCACACCGAGCATCACCGAGATAACCAGCAAGGCCCATACGCTCGGGAAGTGTGCAACGTATACGCCGAACAGCACGCCGACCAAGCTGACCAGAATGCCCACGCGGAGCATGCGATGGTAGCCGAACTTGGAGGCAAGCACACCGGCGACCACGCCGAAGACCAGACCAATCAAAGCATATGGGGTCAGCGTGGCGAACGACACCACGTCAGCTCCCAATCCGGTGCCGAACTTACCGTCCTGAGCCAAGGCCGGCACAACGCCGTTCATGATGGCGAACACGCCGGTCATGGTGAGCAATGTGGTGAGCAGCAGGCCCCAGGTGCGCGGCTGCTTGAGATAGTGGGTGGTGACCATCGGTGCGGGATTGCGGTTCTCGACCTTCCAGAAGATCACGAAGGCAACCGCAGCCGCTACCACCTCGATAGCGACGAGCACCCAATTCGCGTCGCCGAGTTTCTGGATTTCGTTGATGGCCAGATAGGCCGACAGGAAGGCGACGCCAAGAACGATTGCACCGGCCCAATCCATCTTCGGGGTCTCTTTGGCCGTGCTTTCATCGGCGAACATCGACACCAGCACAATTGCTACCACGGCGACACCGACCATCACCCAGAACACGGAACGGAAGCCGAACGTGCCGGCAAGCCAGCCGCCGAGGATGGCGTCAACACCGCCAATACCGCCGTTCACCGAGGTAAGAATCGACATCAGTCGCGCATATTTGGCGTCCTCAGTCACCTTGGCGTGCAGCATGATGAGCGTCATCGGCACCACTGGTCCGCATACGCCCTGCATCACGCGACCGACCATCAGCATGGGCACATTCACGGCCAACGCCGAGACCACACAGCCGATGGCGGTGATGCTCAGCATGCCCAGCAATACTTTCTTACGGCCTGCGAGATCGCCCAATCGAGGCAGGAACAATGAGAACAGCGCACATGCGGTGAAGAAGACCGTCTGGGTGAGGCTGATCTGTGAACTGCTGGTGTTCAGCTCGCGCTCCATAGTGGCAAGCGCCGGCGAAAGCATGGAAGCGTTGAGCTGGAAAGCAAAGATCGCCGCCATCAGCGCAGCCATCAAAGCGACAATGGACTTGCCGCCCTCATCAAGCATTTTTTCGGATTTGACTGTCGACATGACTATTCCCTTGTCCTTTTACGCATTCTTCTTCGTCCGTCAGCCGATAGCAACGACGGCATCGACAACGAGATCCCAGAACTTATCGAAGTCGAGTTTCACCGCGACCTGCGTATGGCATTCCTCGGCGGACGGTTCCGGGCCACGCAGGTCGGCAACGGTCATGCCCAGTGTCAGGTCACCGTGAATTTCGACATCCAGCGGGCAACGGCGAGTCGACACCACGCTCGGATCAATCAGATAGGCGACCGTGCAGGGATCATGCACCGGCGGATCGATGAAGTCCTGATTATCCTGATAGGTCTTGCGGAAGAAGTCCATAAGTCCGCTGGCGAAGTGCGACAAATCAGTGCCGATGGCATCAATGCGATGCTGAACCTCCGGAGTGCACAGCGCCTGATGGGTCAGATCAAGGCCAACCATAGTTAGCTTCCACGGCTCGTTGAACACGATGTGCGCGGCCTCGGGATCCACCTTGATGTTGAATTCCGCTACGGCGCTCCAATTGCCGACGTGGTATCCGCCGCCCATCAGGACGACTTCCTTGACGCGGTCTACGATGCGCGGCTCCATACGGGCGGCCATGGTGATGTTGGTCAGAGGACCGGTCGGCACAAGCGTGATTGTTCCCGGCTCGCTGGCCATAATCGTATCGATAATCCAGTTCACGGCATGGCCAGAATCCAGAGGACGGGTGGGAACCGGCAATTCAACGCCATCCAAACCGGTCTCGCCGTGAATCGATGCGGCGACCTCCTGCTTGCGGACGAGGGGCCTATCGCAACCGGCGTGCACCGGGATGTCCGTGGCCTTCGCCATTTCCAGAACGGACCGAGCGTTGTACGTCACCTTTTCAAGGCTCTGATTGCCGCCCACCGTGGTCACACCCACTAGGTCAATTTTGGGGTTGCCTACAGCAAGCATGATGGCCATGGCATCATCATGACCGGGATCGCAATCCAGAATAATCTTTTCCA
>JAIJEI010000122.1 GCA_022739095.1 Bifidobacterium sp. | reverse complement strand
GGAGCAGTAGGTGTCCACGCGGATGTCCGTATCCGGAATGTCGATGTGATCGGTGGCCTCGACCAGCGGCACCACTTCCACGGCGGCGAAGCTGGTCTGACGGCGGCCTTGGTTGTCGAACGGGGAGATGCGCACCAGACGGTGGGTGCCGCCCTCCACGGACAGTCGACCGTAAGCATAGGGGGCATCCACCTGGAAGGTGGCGGACTTGATGCCCGCCTCTTCGGCGTAAGAGGTATCCATGACCTTGGCCTTGAAGCCGTTACGCTCGCAGTAGCGCAGGTACATGCGCAGCAGCATCTGCGCGAAGTCGGCCGCGTCGACGCCGCCGGCACCGGAGCGGATGGTCACCACGGCGGAACGTTCGTCGTATTCGCCGTCGAGCAGGGTCTGAATCTCCATCTGGTCGAGATCCTTCTGGATCTCGCCGATTTCGCTTTGCGCCTCGTCCAGAGAGTCCTGGTCGCCTTCCTTGTGGCCGAGTTCGACGAGCGTTTCCACATCGTCGATGCGCTGGGAGGCGGAGTTCAGACGCTTCAGCTGCGATTCCGCGGCGGACAGCCGGCTGGTGATCTTCTGGGCGTTTTCCGGGTCATCCCACAGGCCCGGGGCCGCGGCCTGCGTTTCGAGATCCTTGATATCGGCCTTGAGTCGGTCGACGTCCAGCGCCTTGGCGATGGATTCGTATTTGGCGCGGGCTTCGCCGATCGCCTGGGTAAAGTCAAATTCTGCCATCGTGGTTTACCTTACTGTTGATTCTTTGAGATTCATTGGGAAGTCACGTCCTTGTTGACAGCCTTCGCACATTCCTCTGACGTTGGCGGGCACTGCCGCGCCACACACGCATCCGCCTGCAATCCATGCTGCCAGAAGGTTCCGGGCCTGCCTTGCCAATAACCGGCCGGGCGACCTCCCGAATCCCTCGCATCAGACGTGTTCAACTGCGGGCACGAATATGCGAAGGCAACGTCAAAGCCCCGCGTAGATCGCCGGGATGACCAGGGAGCCGAGCATGGCCACAGCTATGACGACACACACCATACGCACGATGGTGCGGCGGCGGTTCTCACGCTGCTGTCGGCTGTCCTGATAGTTACTCACGAGACCAGTAGTGTACTCATCGCTTACGACTACAAACCGATACAATCCGTTCACAGCGTAAACGCCTATTCAGATACCGATGCAAATCTGCACGACCGCCACGCGCGAAATGTTTTTTAACTTGACCAATCAGTACGCGGGCTTCACCGCACGTATGTCACACCATGTTTAGAACTCAGAAAGGTGTGTTTACCCCAAATATCAAACCTTATAGATGTGCAATTCAGCGATATGATAAAACCTTAGAAACGTGCAATCAAGGAGTGTTGATGTTCCGGAGGAAGGCGTACGACAGACTACTGGCATGGAAGGGAGCTGATGACAGGACCGCCATGCTAATCGAGGGTGCTCGCCGCGTGGGCAAGTCCACAGTCGCCGAAGAGTTCGCCAAGAACGAATACGAGTCATATGCCCTTATTGATTTCACGCGAGTGGACGCCGAGTTCAAACAGACGTTCCTGGACCTGCGCAACGACCTCGATGGCCTGTTCCTGTACCTGAGCGCGGCGCTTGGCGTAACGCTCACGCAGCACCAGTCACTGGTCATCTTCGATGAGGTCCAGATGTTCCCCCCCGCGAGGGAGTTCATCAAACATCTGGTCGCCGATGGACGGTTCGACTACATCGAGACCGGTTCGCTGATCTCCATCAACGCCAACGTGAAGGACATCCTGATCCCCTCCGAGGAGGAGTCCATGCGCATGGGACCGATGGATTTCGAGGAGTTCTTGTGGGCGATGGGCGAGGATGCCCTGGCGCGGATGATCCGCCACGCGTTCGATTCCGGCGTGGCATTGCCGGACTCATTGCATCGCAAGGCATCGCGTCTATGGCGCGAGTACATGCTGGTCGGAGGCATGCCCCAGGCGGTGGCGGCCTACGCTCCCGCCCGCAACATGGCCGCGGCGGACAGGGCCAAGCGCCTGGTACTCAAACTGTACCGGGAGGATATTGGCAAGTACGGCGGACTCGCAGCGAAGCGCGTGCGCGCGGTGTTCGACGCGATTCCCGAACAGCTGGCGAAGCACGAGAAGAAACTGGTCTACACCCAGGTCGAGGAGGGGTCACGCTCACGTGACTTCATGACGGCCTTTGCATGGATGCGCGAGGCCGCAACTGTCAACCTGTGCACGCTGGCCGAGGACCCGTCGCTGGGATTGGCACTCAGCGCCGACGACACGGTCGTGAAATGCTATATGGCCGACACCGGCCTGCTGTCTACCATGGCGTTCTCCGCGGACGGCCCGTCGCTGCCGGATGTGTACCGTCAGGTGCTGCTGGGTGCCGACGGCGTGAACGAGGGCATGCTCGCCGAGAACGCGGTCGCCCAGCAGCTGGCCGCGGCCGGCCATGACCTGTACTTCTATGCGAAGTCGTCCAACGTGCGTGAAGAGCGCATGGAGATCGACTTCCTGATCGTGCGCCCGTACCCGGATGCCGCGATGAAACCGCGGATCAGCCCCATCGAGGTCAAGTCCGGCAAACGATACTCGACGATATCCCTCGACAAGTTCCACGCGAAGTTCGCCAGCAGAACGGGAGAGGAATATGTGCTCCACCCACGCCCCATGGCGAAGAAAGACCATCGCCGTTTGCTTCCCCTGTACATGTCGTTCTGTCTGTGACTACTGCTCCACATGTTCAGCGAGAACGGCAGGACTTGCCGCCGACGCCCGCCCTGCCGGCGGGCCCCCACGGCCCTTTCCTTTGCGCTTTCAGCGCCGCCAGATGGTGTTTCATTGCCACCAGCATGATGTGCGAATCCTCAAGGCCCAGGTGACGTTCGTTGTGGGCGGAATCAAGCGCACCCTGACGTTTGGCGTAGGCATCGAGCGTGTTGTCTCCGTAAGGATGCTCGCTGGTGGGTACCGCGCCGGGGTCCCACTGCCGGCTCATCGGCAAGGTATCAATGATGGTGATGCGCCCGGCACGGTAGCTTTCCGCGTATCCGGCGACGTTCAGCATGAACCAGCTATGTTCGAAGGTGGCGTTATGTGCCACGTACGGCTGCTGGGTAAGCCGCGCGAGCAGGCCGGCCTGGGCTTGGGGCCATTCGTCGAAGAGTCGGTACCCGGCCTCGCTGCTGCGGCCGCGTACATCGATGCCGGTGAGTTTGGCGATGAGGGCGTTGCCGAGCGCCGCGTTTGCCGGCGGCACGCCAAAAGCGAGACGGGACTGGCCGTAGGCGTCGCCGGCGGCGTAATAGCCCTGCTCATAGGCGTATGTCTCGGGTTCGCCGTCCGGGCGCGGACTGGCCATGTTCATGAATTCGAAGCCGACGTCGATGATGTAGTCACGCGCCGGATCGATGCCGGTGGTTTCGATGTCGATGCCCATCACCGCGTCCACGTCGCGGCCGGGCAGATAGGCGTCGCGCCAGTCGGGCTTGGGATGGTGTCCGGTAGCGTTGCCAGACGAGGCGGCACCACCCGGCGAAGTCGCGCCGGAGAGATTGGCGCGGGCCATCGCCGCATCGCCCGCACGCTTCTGGAAGCGCTGGGCCTTACGCCGTTCGGCGCGTGCGTCAAGAATCGCCGCCGTACGGTCTTGGATATCATCCAAGGCTACTGTTGTGGGGAACTTGACATCGTTGTTTTCGGCAGCAGTGTTTCCGGCAGATGCGTCACCGGTTTCACCGCTCAGATCCAGCATGCCTTGGTCATCGTTCGATGGGCCGCTGCCGGAGTACGGCCTGAGCACGGCAATGGTGGCCCTCCCCCGCCGTTCGCGACTGACCGCCCATAGGTGTTGCTGTTCGCCCAGATGCAACAGCGTGTTGATGTTGTCGTTGAGCCGACGATTGGCGTAGGCGAGCGTGCGAGGCAGACGATAGGAGCCGATGAGCCGGTCGAAATCGGTCATGAACGCGCTGTTGCATTGGGCAATGATCGATTCCAGACGCTCGCGTGTGGCGTAGTCGGCCTTCAATGCGTCGTGGATAGCTTGTGGCGTCAGTTCCAGCTGGTCCAACCCGAGCTGAGGCTGTGCTGCGGTTTCGCCATGTTGCTCACCATCTGCAGCAAGCGCCAGCAATGCGCTGATGCCATGCATCAGGTCCAGAGAACGCACCCAGTCCCAGTCAATGGTGGTGCCGTCGGCGTCTTTGGGCATGGACGCCGCCCATTGGGGAATGTCTCCCTTGGCGGCGTCCAGCCATGTGCGGTCGATCATAGTGCGAAGCCGAGTTCTTCGGCGGCCTCGGTGGGCACCGGGTCGTCGCACCAGTAGTCCTCGAGGTTTTCAGTGGTGGTCAGCGAACGGATTTCGGCGCGATCGATATACAGCTCGCCGCTCAGATGATCGGTCTCGTGCTGGAAGATGCGTGCGGGCCAGCCGTGCAGCGGCTCGCTGTGGTGCTTGCCGTCTTCATCATCCCATTCGGCGGTGATGTCGAGCCAACGCTTGCGCACGGCCTGGTATCCATCGAAGCTCAGGCAGCCCTCGTAGAACGAGGCGGTTTTGTCGCTGGTGGGTCTGTAGCTCGGGTTGATGATCACATGGAAGGGAAATTCCGCGATTTCGCGCGGATCATCCTCGTCGTCGCGCACGTGGTCTTCGACCACGGCGAGCGCGAGCCCCAAGCCGATCTGGGTGGCGGCGAGCCCCACGCCGGGCGCCTCCAGCATGGTGGTGTGCATCGTATCGATGAGTTTGGCGAGCGTGCGCTTGGAAAGCTGGCCATGGTAGGCCACTGTCCGTTGGCGCAACACCGGTTCGCCGGCCTGCACGATGGGCAGGAGCTTCTCCTTGCCGCCGGTTTTGATGAGTTGTTCGACGTCACGGTTGAGTTCGAGGTCGACTTTGGCGTTCTTTCCAAACATTGCTTTTCCTTAGGGAAGGGTGCTACAGCGCGAGTTCTTCGGCGACGATCTTGGCGAGGCAGGTGCAGACTTCGTCGGCGTAGGCTTGGGTGGCGGCCTCGGCCATCACGCGCACGAGCGGTTCGGTGCCGGAGGGGCGCAGCAGCACGCGGCCGGTGTCTCCCAGCAGTTCCTCCTCGCGGGCCACGGCATCCTGGATGCGCTTGTTGGTGGCGGCGGCCTTCTTGTCCACGTTCGGCACGTTGATGAGGGTCTGCGGCAGCTGCGGGAAGTCGGCGGCGAGCTCCTTCAGGCTCTTGCCGGACTTGACGACCTCGTTGCACAGGGTCAGTGCGGTCAGGGTGCCGTCGCCGGTGGTGGCGAATTCGCGGTTGATCACGTGGCCGGACTGCTCGCCGCCAAGCGAGTAATCGCCCTTGAGCATTTCCTCAAGCACGTAACGATCGCCCACGGCGGTTTCCACGGTCTTGATGCCCATGTCTTTCAGGGCGAGCTTCAGACCGAGGTTGCTCATCACGGTGACCACGAGGGTGTCGTGGTTGAGCTTGCCTTCGCGCTGCTTGGCACGGGCCAGAATGCCCATGATCTGGTCGCCGTTGATCATGTTGCCGTCTTCGTCCACGGCGAGGCAACGGTCGGCGTCGCCGTCGAAGGCCACGCCCATCACGGCATCGGTGGCCTTGACCATGGCCTGCAGCTGCTCGGGGTGGGTGGAACCGGCGTTCTTGTTGATGTTGTAGCCGTCCGGCGAGGCGTTGATCACGATTACATCCGCACCGGCACGGCGCAGGGCTTCGGGAGCCACCACGGAAGTGGCGCCGTTGGCGCAGTCGGCCACGATCTTCAGGCCCTTGAGCGGCTTGGGCTGGGTTTTGTCATCGTTCAGCGGAGCGATGGTGGCCACCAGATGATCGATGTACAGGTTGGTGGCGGTGGTCTGGTCGTGGCTCACGCGGCCCACGCCGGCACCGGTCGGGCGGTCCCAGTCCTGGCCGAGCACGGCCTCGATGTCGTCTTCCTTCTGGTCGGGCAGCTTGAAGCCGCCGCGTGCGAAGAACTTGATGCCGTTGTCGGGCATCGGGTTGTGGGAGGCGGAGATCACGGCACCCATTTCGACGTTGAGCACGGAGGTCAGGTAGGCCACGCCAGGAGTGGGGATGATGCCGGCATCGATCACGTCGAAGCCGCCGGCGGCCATGCCCGCGGACAGGGCGGAAGCCAGAAAATCACCGGACACACGGGTGTCACGGCCCACGAGCGCGCGGCGGCGTCCCTCAGGCTGATCGTCTTGGGTGCCGGCGTCGCCGAGCACACGCACGGCGGCATCGCCCAAATCCAACGCCAGACGTGCGGTCAAATCCCTATTGGCCAGTCCTCGAACACCATCGGTTCCAAACATCTTCGGCATATGAAGTTCCACTCCTTGTATCGCGTTACCCGCACCATCGTAGTCGTTGT